>CAYHRX010000139.1:0-7995 GCA_964359075.1 uncultured Chitinophagales bacterium | reverse complement strand
CTGGCCGTTGCGGCCCGTGAATGGCAGCGACAACAGATCATCCGGACTGACCTTGCTGCGTTATGCGGCGTTGCCAGGTTCTACACTCAAGCCGATAGCATCACGCTGCGCTCATCGCCCATCGTCTGGTATCAGGACACGCAGATTACCGGAGACTCCATCAACGTGTATCTCAAGAACCGCAAGCTCGACCGGGTGACGATCATGGGGAATGCGTTTGCCATTTCACAGAGCGATTCAAACCATCCGGAGCGCCACGATCAGATCACCGGCGAGCTCATGCATCTTCAATTCGCGGACAAAGGTCTTGACCATATCGATGTCGAGACTCGTGCAATCAGCCTGTATCATCTGTACGAAGACTCGCTGGCAAACGGGCTGAACAAAACCAGTGGCGACAGAATTATCATTTCGTTTGAGAACGGAAAGGTGGGGGCAATCCGTGTCATGGGAGGTGTTGAGGGACAGTACTTCCCCGAGAACCTTGTGGAAGGGAAGGAGCGTGAGTACGAGATTGCGGGCTTTCAGCTCCACGGCAACAGACCCACGCTTTCGCCCGCTACCATGCAGCCGGAAAGGCAGCCAAAGAAATGAACGACGCTCCATCAACGGTCTCTGTCAGAGTCTTGCGGTCTGAGGGTCTCGTCAAGAAATACAAGAAGCGGACAGTCGTCAATGATGTCACCGTTGACGTGAGGCAGGGTGAGGTGGTTGGACTGCTGGGGCCGAACGGTGCCGGGAAGACAACAACGTTCTACATGATCGTCGGGATGATCTCGCCGAACGGCGGCCGGGTGTTCCTTGATGATGTTGAGATCACGAAGACAGCGATGTACAAGCGTGCTCGCATGGGAATCGGCTACTTGCCGCAGGAGGCATCCATCTTCAGGAAGATGACGGTGGAGGAGAACATTCTCTCCGTGTTGCAGATGATGGACATGACGGCCGCCGAGCGACGGTTACGATGCGAGCATTTGCTGAATGATTTCGGCCTCACTCATCTTGCCAGGAGCAAAGGGTACATGCTCTCAGGTGGTGAGCGTCGAAGAACCGAGATCGCCCGGGCGCTTGCCACTGATCCAAAGTTCATCCTCCTCGATGAACCGTTCGCCGGCATCGACCCGATTGCAGTAGAGGAGATCATGAAGATTGTCGGCGGCCTGAAGCAACGCGGCATCGGTGTGCTGGTGACTGACCACAACGTGCACGAGACGCTCTCCATTACTGACAGAGCGTACCTCCTGTTCGAAGGGAGAATCCTCATGGCCGGAACCGCGGAGATGCTGGCCAGCGACCCCGAGGCGAGGAAGCTGTATCTGGGAGAGAAGTTCAAGCTGGACAGGTATCAATGAGATGGCTGCGTGGGGAACCCATCCAGCCCCATCCATGTTACACTACCAGAAACTCAATCCACTAATCCACCAATCCCAACAAGGAGATACTCATGAACAGATTCATTTCCATCCTCACACTCGTGTGTTTTGTAGCAGTATTCGGCCTGGCTCAGGAGGTCAAGACCGAGAAGAAAGAACTCAAGGATGAAGGCAAGTGGCACGGTTACGTCGTCGATGCCATGTGTGCCAAGAGCATGCTGAAGAAGGGGAACGCGATGGAGAAGGCGGCCAAGCACACCAAGGAGTGCGCTCTTGAGGAAGCCTGCGCAGCCAGCGGCTTCGGACTGTTCTATGATGGCAAGTACTACAAGTTCGATGAATCAGGTGACAAACACGCGAAGATGCTGATTGAGAAATCGACCAGGGAGAGCGGGCTGATGTTTGACGTAACCGGGAAGATGGAAAACGACAGGATCCTGGTCGCATCGCTTTCCGAGATGAAAACGGACACAGAAGGCACCTGGCATGGCTATGTGGTTGATGCAATGTGTGCCAAGAACATGCTGAAGAAGGGCAACGCGATGGAGAAGGCAGCCAGGCACACCAAGGAGTGCGCTCTTGAGGAAGCATGCGCAGCCAGCGGCTTCGGACTGTTCTATGATGGCAAGTACTACAAGTTCGATGAGTCAGGCGACAAGATGGCAAAGGCCGCCATCGAGAAGTCTGCACTCGAGAAGGGTTTGATGTATGACGTGACCGGCACGATGGAAGGCGACAAGATTATGGTCGCATCGCTTTCCGAAATGAAGATGGAGAAGATGGAGATGGGCAAGAAGTCGGCCGACGCAATCAAGAAGAAGACGGAAGAGCACAAGCACTGAAGTCACTCTGCATTCAGATTCATCTGAGCATCAACGTCCCGTCGCATGAGTGGCGGGACGTTGTGTTTGGCACATGGTTTGGAAAAACTCTCATCGCATAAGAATCATTCTTCTTGTTTGTACAACACCTCCTGCATAAAGCCTGTAGAAGTACACGCCGCTGGCTACGCCCGAAGCGTCCCACTGAGCTTCATGCATTCCAGGCGCTCTCACTTCATTCACCAGTGTTTCGACTTCGCGACCGAGCAGATCGTAGATGACCAATCTCACCACCTCTCGACTTCCGGTTCTGAACTCGATGATCGTCTTCGGATTGAACGGATTCGGATAGTTCTGAAGTAGCATGAACCCCTGCGGAGTCGGTTCGTTCACTTCCGAATTCTGGTCGGATATTCTCGCGAGCCACAATCGGTTCCCGCTGCCACCGAGGTTTTTCCCGTAGATGAGCCAAGCTTCGTTGTTTGCACTTACGTCCACCGGATGGTTTGAAGTCCGTGGGATAAAGCCAGTCAGTATCCGTGCTGTGGTATCAGAGTTTGCTTCGAGGTCGCTAATGTAGCGGATAGTGCCTGCGTCCTCGAACACGGCACTGGCGCGGTTGCCTGAGCGCAAGAACAGCGCGATCGGGTTGGCACGAAGGAATGAAGTGGTAAAGGATTTCACCGTGTTGAACAACGGCGTCATCCGGCCGACGGAGTAGTACAGTCCGTCACGCGGTCCAAAGATGGTGTTCCAGAGAGCGTGGGGAGTTCCGTCACCCTGAATGGCGAATCGGGCACTTCCTGGATATGGGCCGTAGGTCTGTGAAGAGTCAATCACAATTGTGTCGGGAGGGATACGCCGGAGGTGAAAGAGCTTGAGAAGATTGGACGGACGCTTCTCCATCCAGCCAACGTGCACAATGCCAGATGTGTCCACAGAGAGAACAACGGAATCAGGCGCATAGAGTTGTTCTCGCAACGTGACAATCGGTGACAACACGCCTGAGGTCACCAACCCGTACTTCAGTGCAAGCCTCGTTGCTGTTGCTGAATCTCCCTTCAACCAAACGATGTGTGCGCTGTTCGGTGCATGACTGGCCACACGGGAGGAGAATCCGCTATCCACGAAAACAGGGTTGCTGAGCGCACCACCGGCGGTTGCGAACCGATAGAAGACTGTGCCATTATATCCTGCATAGTTCGAGTCTCTGCGGACAGACCAGACGTTGTCCCAAGTGAAGTGTGCGGTGTTGTCCGGTCCAACTGCGATGCTCGGATTGGTTGCCCGGGTCAGATCAAAAAGGGGCAGTCTCATTCCCGAGGCATTGAGTTTCACACACTGTAAGCGGGGCTGCCTCATGATAATGAACGGAGGAATATCGCTCCGTATGACTCGCCGCTTGCTCCAACACATGAACACGTTGTCATTTGCATCAACGGCGACAGCTCTTCTGAACCGATCCTCCTCTCCATGTAAGCCATCAAACCAGAACAAGCCAGTATCCGGCAACATGATCGTTGACGTTGCACCGTTTTGCTGTCGCGCCGTATAGAACTGAAGGCGGTATGCATCCCAGAAACCGTAAGTGGTTTCGGCGAGGCCAACAACATGCAGTCTGCCTCCTCCGCCTCGATACGCGTCTGCATCGATCAAGCTTTGGAGCGGAGTGGGGAGCGCCTCTTCCGTGACGATGGGCTGAGCGAGGAGCATCGATGTGGACGCCATGACGATCGTGAGAACAACGAGAATCGTCTTGTCATGGAATGACTGTGCGTTCATAAGTTTCCCATGGTGATTCACTTCTGCATCAGCATCTTTCGAGTCTGAAGAAAACCGTTGGCACTTAAACGATAGAAGTAGACGCCGCTCGGCAGGTTGGCTGCGTGTAAGGATCTTTCATGACTTCCAGCTTCCAAAACGTCATCAACAGGGAGAGCGACCTTCTGCCCCAGAATATCATACACTTCCAGCACGACGTGAGATCGTCGCGGGAGATCGAACGCAATCGTGGCAGTTGGGTTGAATGGGTTCGGGTAGCTTTGATGAAGCTTGAGCTCCTTCGGCAGGGAACCAGGGTTCCCGACTGCTTGTGGTGTTTGGGAACACGGGCTCTGATAAGGCCATTGGGTGAGAGACGCAGAGGTTGGCCCGATGGTAAACTCTGTCGTTCCAACAAACCTCGTTGTATCGTGTGGATATCCCCAGTAGTAACGACGAAACACAGGCACGACGTAGTGGCCTGGTGGTAATCCGACCAGCGTTACCGACAACTGGAAAAAGCAAAAGCACATTGTGTGGTTTACCGTTGTGTCCACTTCGATAACTTCCAGGGTATCCTGCGATAGTCGGACATCGAAGCGGAACAGCGAGTTGCAGAAGAACTCGACGTTTCTGTTCCAGATCGTCACGGTATCGCCACGAACGACTGCGTGCAAAGTTTCAGAGAACGCCTCTGTACCTGAAGGCAATGTGAAGAAGGCAAAAAGAAGGACGATGTTCCTTACGGATACTTTTCTCATGGTGACACCTCCTGTTCGTATGCTCAATCCGTTAGCCCGTTGAGCTGCTGTTTTCTTGCTTCTGTGCGTCCCGCTGCCGTGGGCGGGACGAAACCCGCCGTCCGTTTGCCCGGCCTGCCCCGATGCTTTCTATCGGGGAGCCGTTGGTTGGGCGACATGTTATTTCAAAAGCAACAGCCTTCGATGCAAGACACCATTCGGAGTCGAAAGGCTGTAGATGTAAACTCCGCTCGCAAGATTTGATGCGTTGAATGTTGCTTGGTGTCTCCCTACCGACACAGGCTCGTTGACAAGCTGGGCGACCTCTTGACCAAGAAGATTCGTAATAAGCAAACGAGCGGGGCCTGAAGTTGAAATGTCAAACTCGATTGTCGTCGATGGATTGAACGGATTCGGATAATTCTGATACAGGTTGAGTTCTGTTGGTAGTCCCCGATTCTCTCGAACACTAACCACAGTGCCATAGAGTGTGTCACGAATGATGCAGCCTCGAATACTCCACCACGCGTAGAACGGCCACACACCATCCGCTTTATCCAACGCGTCCACAATTCCGAATCCGTCAGCAAGGCTGACTTCATACTGAACAAGCCCGTCGAAGTAGTAACGCCTCACCGTTCTTTGTGAGCCGAAGATCTGTTGTGTCCTGATCGAAGCTACACGTGACATTCCCAACGGAGCCCATCCAACAATCGTATCGACTGCTCCTGGCGCAGCGCGTAGATTGTACATTGGAACGTCATTGCCAATGTACGGAGAGAAGTAATAGACATAGGTTGAGTCCACTCGTACGAATGTGGCCCCGAGTACGTCGGGCCGACTGAGACGAGTGTAGATTCGCCCATTAGGGCATCAGCGTATCTCTGAGAACACCCAATTGGGTGGTGACGGAGTCCATCGGTCGGGGATAGTTGTTGTAGAAGACCCGATAACTCCACGTGTTCCGAGCTTCCAGTGGGTAGAAATCCTGGGCCCTTACCTCAAATGTCTGCACTACCGATGAGATGAAGAGAATGGGAAAGAACTGTTGAGAGAATCGTTTCATGATTTTGATCCTCCTTTCCTATCGTGCCGCTGCACCAGCGGTAGACTGATTCAGGTTTCCGTCTGCACCCCACACCTGCCTGCTGACGTCTGACTTCGTCGGGACGAGTGCGATACCGCTGATTGCCTCTGTTGATGCACTACCGTCAAAGAACTCCACCGACTCAGGCGCGCGGGCAATGAACTCCTATTGAAGATATCCTTCTCGTACTCTATCCGATGTCAGATTCAGGTTCACGCCGACAGAGTAGAAGTTCTTGTCGATATCAATGTTTGGGGTATGGCGCCTCACTTGAATGGAGACGGCCACTCTTTCAGTGACTCCGTACTCGATTCCGCCAGTGTAATGTACGACCGGATAAATTGAACCTGATCCGATGCCAGCCTGTGCAAACACATCTGTGTTTGGTGGCCCTAAGCCAAACCGTAGCTTCAGGGCAACACTGAGCGCCAGAATGTTCTCGACCCGACGAGAGTGCTGAATTCCATCCGACGTGACGGAGACTCTCTTGAATGCCGATGCCTCAAAAGGCAGTGACCAGAATTTATCAAAGCGCCATTCATATATTGCAGTGAATGTCCAACGATCAGCAAGGTTCTCTTCGCCGCCAATGAGACCCCCTCTTAATCCAACCCAGTGACCCTTGTCGGTGTAAAGTAAGGGTCTCGGCGTTGGTTCTTTTTCTGCCTGGCCAAAGCAGACCGTAGTGCCAACCAAAAGGAGAAGAACCATTCTGACGGATTGATGCATACCTTTGCGTGCGCCCCAAAATGTGATTACACTGCAGGTCACCAGCTCATCACGAGCGGCCTGCTTTTGAAACCAGATCATCTCCGCTTCTCTGCACCCGCTGTTCTTGGGCGGAACGAAAGCCGCCGTCCGTTTGCCGGGCCTGCCCCGATGCTCTCTATCGGGGAGCCGCAGTTTAGGCAGCGCGTGCCTTGGGCCGGGAAGAGACTGCGAAATTTAGTTCTTCCCGGCCAATGGCTCGTGTCACCTACTGAAAGTGAATTTCGGTGCTCACACCAAGTCTCACCTGATGATAATTGGTGCGGTCACCTTTTTGTGAATACCACCGATCATAGAGATCAATGCTCAGCGGGATCGGTAGGTAATAGCGAATACCGATTGCACCCACATAGCCCTGTCTCGCTTCGATCAACAAAGACGATTCATCGATATCCACGAATGGCAAAGATGCAATCTCACCAATCAGAGCTACTTGCTCAATTGGACGGCAAGACACGCTCGCCGACATGTCCAATCGAAGATTACTCCGCTCGGCTAAAGGAAATGTCCATCCGTTCTGAGTGCGTGGTAAACCAGTGTTGAACGTGTAGATGCTCCATCGTTGCTGCCACACCATTTGTCGTGCGCCGAGCGCTACGTTGAAGGAAAACATATCATTGAGTGTAGATGCCAGAGCAAGACCAGCTAGCGTCGTCTTCGCCTCGTAGGAGGTGGCAACGAGCCCACGCTGAAAAATCTGAGGTAGGTTCGGCTTGAGATCGTTATCGGCCAAGAATTCCGATTGAGTCCCGGTCATCGTAGTCAGAAAGACCGAGACTGCGGGAAAGTGACTGCGCTGAGGAATGACCTGGATCCGGAGACCAACCAGATTAGAAGGTCTGAGGACGCCGATTGGCGACCCAATCGCCCCCTCGTGGCTGAATGTAGCTTGACACAATCCAGCAAGTCCAACCGAGATGTTTCCGCAAGTAAGATCCGTTGTCCTCTCATACGGCGGGTATGCAGCAGACAACAGAAGCGAATAGCCTTCAGGAATTGCAGCAGGTTGCCCAAGGAATGGAGTGACAGCCGACCCGGGACTTTGAGGGGTGTCGCCAGTCGATTGGGCGATGGCGAACTGAAGGGCGGCCGCCACAATGGCCACCAGAACTGCAGCTTGGCGTTGCATAGAAAGCCTCCATCAAAAAGTGACAGTATGATTTGGTTGATGAACGCTGCCGGATGGTGCGGCAAGCAGTAGCCATTTCGCTTATTGTGAATCTCCTCCGATTAGTTGAGCACCGCCTAACGGCAGCAACACTATTGCTTGACGAACACCAATCTCTTCCTACCGTCGTGATGGAAGACAGTAAGCTGATTGTTACTTAGTCGGTATAAGACCGCTTCTTGAAGGGCGTGCAAGTAATTCCAGTAGCTGGCTCGGCACGCTGCTCTGGTGCTGAAGATACCACCAATTGAAAGGGAATCATGCGGACCGATTTGAC
>CAYHRX010000138.1:0-8010 GCA_964359075.1 uncultured Chitinophagales bacterium | reverse complement strand
TGACAGGAAATTCGTATCATCATGCAGTTCCTTTCCCGCAAGACGGAAGGATGGAATGGTGTTCTTCGGAACACCTCCTATCCCTTTGCCATCAAAGAGCGTCACATCGTATCCCAGTTTCGTCAGCTCGAAGGCGCACCCAAGGCCAGTCGGTCCGCCGCCGACAACTGCAACCTTCTTCTCCAGCTTCGGGAGTGACCGGAGTGGGCTGTAGCCCGATCGTGCTTCATGTTGGGTTGCAAAGAAATGCAGCTCTCGAATCCGGATAGGCTCGTCTTCCTTCGCGCGGTTGCATACCGACTGGCAATAGATTTCTTCCGGACATACTTTGCCGCACACATTTGCCAGTGCGTTGGAGGTTTTCACCACCTCAGCCGCACCACGCACGTTGCCGGACTTGATCATCGAGATGAATGTCGGAATGTCGATGTGCGTTGGGCATGCGTGGGTGCATGGCGCATCGAAACAGTAGAGACAACGCTCTGCTTCAGCTCGAGCTTGTTGATTGGTCAGCACAATATTTGTCCTTTGAACAGGGAACCACGAAGAACACGAAAATCAATTCGTGATAGTCCGTGTGGTTGTTCGTGTCATTCGTGGTTACTATTTCTTAGCCACGCTATCAATAGCCTCCACAATCTGCACATACCCTGTGCAGCGGCAGAGGTTCCCGGAGATCGCCGCACGAATCTCTTCATCGCCTGGCTGAGGATTGGTATCGAGAAGTGCTTTGGCACTCAACAACATCCCCGGCGTACAGAAACCACAGTGGACGGCCTCATGATCCATGAACGATTCCTGCAGCGGATCGAGGTTGCCATCCTTCATCAATCCTTCCACGGTCAGTATCTCTCGTCCATCAATCTGAGGAGCGAGAACAAGACATGAGTTAACCGATTGGCCATCAAGCAGCACCGTGCATGCGCCGCATTCACCAATCTCACATCCGCACTTTGTGCCGGTCAATCCGAGCTCATCTCGCAGAACATCGAGCAGGGTTCGGTTAGGCCGGATGTCGAGCGCATAGCCGCGACCGTTAATCGTTGTGTGTACGCGTACGGTTTTCAACAGCATGCCTCCAAGGCCCTTCTCACCAACACTGCAACGACAGGCTCCTTGTACTCCGTTGACCAGCGCCTGCCGGTGTCGGCGATCATCACTTCGGATACTCTCTTTCCGGCAGCAGCAAACAACGCCGCCGATGGTTTCTCGCCAACGAGCATCTGTTCTGCCTCCGATACTCTCTGCCACGTTGGGAATGCAGCGCCCGGAACGATGCGTGCATCAGTGATCCTTCCTTCTTCATCTTTTTGAAGAATTGCAGCAACACTTAACCGTGAGATAGAAACCGCGTTGCGACGGCCGAGTTTAACGAACGCACTGCGGGTTTGAGTTGGGAGCTTGTCAAATTCAATTGCTGTCAACACTTCATCCGCTCTTGCCCTTGTCTGATAGGGCTGGACGAAGAGATCAGCGAGGTTCATCTGTCGTGAACCCTTCGTTGACCGAAGTGTCACGGTCGCACCTAGCGCAATCAGTGGAGGAACAGTATCGGCGCAGGTTGCAGCGTTCATGATGTTGCCGCCGACTGTTCCCCGATTCCGAATCTGAGGTGAGCCGATACTCGCTACAGCAAATGAAAGCAGTGGTGCAGACTCGCGAATGACTAGCGATTGCAATATTTGCGTATGCGTTGCCAGTGGCCCAAGCGTAACAACGCCATCACTCGCAACGATTCCCTTCAGTTCATTGATCCGGGAGATATCCACCACAACTCTCGGTGAATTGCCCGCAGGTCTTCTCAATTCGAGCAGCAGGTCAGTTCCGCCGGCAAGGATTCTGGAGTCGGAGCCATCCTGTGCGAGCGCTGCACATGTCTCTTCCACTGACCTGACTGCGATGTATTCAAATGGCTTCATGCTTAAATCGGACGCACCTTGCATGATTCATCGGCGATCACTCCGTCCTCTTTCTCCTGCAGCGATCCCCTTTCACCTTTTCGAGTAAGCTTATGACCGAGGAGAACTCTCTCCAGTGTTGCAGGAATCTCATAGATGCGCTTCCCGGTTGCATTGGCAATAGCATTGACGATCGCCGGTGCGGCCAGTTCATTCGTCGGCTCGCCCACCGACTTTGCGCCAAAGGGACCGGCTGCATCTTCATTCTCGACTATGATGGGGATGACGTTCGGAACATCCATCGATGTAGGAATGAGGTACTCATCGAAGTTCAACTGCTTCGGGACTGCATCTTGGAAATCAAACTCCTCAAGCAAGCTGTAGCCGAGTCCCATCGCCACGCCTCCGTACATCTGCGCCAGCACGCCGCTCCTGGAAATCGCCTTTCCCACATCGTGGCAAGAGACAAAGTTGAGCACATCGACTTTTCCAGTTTCGGTGTCAACCTCAACCTCGGCTACGTTGCAGCCGTAGACGAACGTGAAATACGCCTCGCCCTGGCCACGTTCCTCATCCCACGACGTGTGCGGCGACTTAAACCACCCGAAGCCGTACATCGGCTTGCCGCGCTTGAAAGTCTCCGCTGCAAGTTTGGCAAATGACGCTAGGCGCTCTTCTCGGATGTGTTTGGAGATTTCTGCGTCATCCCCGACCTGAAGGGCGGGGCTTTTGCTGTGTTTCTTGCTCCCCTCTCCTGGCAGGAGAGGGGCCGGGGGTGAGGTCGGTGTGCGAATAAGATAGTTGTCCTTCAAATCCAACTCCTCCACACTCACACCCGTCATCTCCGCGCCAACAGAAAGCAACGTAGCCCGAACAATCTCCGCAGCTTTCTTGGCCGCCGAGCCGCCCATGATTGTGCCGCGGGATGCGACGGTCGGGCCAGAGTCGGGCACACGGCTCGTGTTGGTGTTGAGGAACTGAATCCGATCCATCGTAATCCCCAGCACCTCAGCGGCAATTTGCGACATCTGCGTCTGCGACCCCTGTCCCATATCGGTAACGCCTGAGGAAACAATCACGCTCCCATCTGTTTGCACGGAGACGATCGTTCCTACCGCATCAGTTCCTTCTGCTCCGAGCGAAACCCCACGATAGCTGCACGCGAGACCAATGCCGTGCCTCTTCAGTGAAGGCGGTGCCGTTCTGTATTCTTTCCACTTCATCTGAAACTCAGCGGCGTCCGCGGCTTTGGTCAAAACCTCCTTCAGACTTACTCGATGTAGTAGCTTCTGTCCCGTAGCTGTGACCGCGCCGGTTTCAAACCCATTCTTCAAACGAATCTCCAGGGGATCCTTACCGACCTTCTCCGCCAGTTCATCCATCATCGACTCAATGGCAAAGTTCACCTGCGGCGAGCCGAAGCCGCGCATTGCCCCTGTGTAGTTGTTGTTGGTATACACCGCATAGACGTCGGTCTTGACGTTCTCACAGTAATACGGTCCAGTTGCCTGCACAACAGACCGCCATGTAACGAATGGACTCATCGAGGCATACGCTCCGCCATCTGCGATGCACCCGCTCTCCATCGCGGTGATGGAGCCATCCTTCTTTGCTCCCCACTTATAATAGAGGATGTACGGATGTCGCTTGTAACTCTCGAGCATTGATTCTTCACGCGTGTTCACCATTTTCACCGGCTTGCCGGTCTCCAGACAGAGGAGTGCGGCACGACAGCACATCGAGGTCATCACTTCATCCTTGCCACCAAATGAACCGCCGAGTGTCGCCTGAATGATCTGGACTTTATTAAGATCGAGGTTGAGGGCCGCTGCAACAGAACGACGGCTGGAGAACAAGTTCTGGACTGATCCGACGATTCTCACTCCACCCTGCTCCGCCGGTTCAGCAAGCACCGCTTCAGGCTCGATGTAGGAGTGTTCGACGAATTGCGTTTTGAATCTCCGCTCGATAATGAAATCCGCCTCCGCAAATCCCCTTTCAACGTCCCCCTTCCGCACTTTGTGGTGGACGAACGTGTTGTCGTCCCCGTGAATCTTCGGCGAATCGGACTTCAACGCCTCTTCGGGATCGGAAACAACCGGAAGCGGTTCGTATTGAACATCAATCAGCAAGAGTGCCTGCTCTGCAATCTCATTTGTCCTCGCTGCGACCAACGCAACACCATCACCGAGGTAGCGGACTTTGTCTGAAGCAAGGATCGCCTGGTTCTTGACCACGATGCCAAACACCTTCTCGCCGGGAATATCCTCTGCCGTCAGAACTGCTTCGACACCATCAAGCTGTTCCGCTTTCGTCGTGTCGATGCGGAGAATCCTTGCGTGAGGATACTTTGATCGGAGGACCTTGCCGACAAGCTGGTGACCGACATTGTAGTCGGCGGCGAATTTTGCCTTGCCCGTGACTTTGCCGAAGGCGTCGACTCTACGCTCAGGCTTGCCGATGATGTTGTGTTGTGAGTTCATTGACAATTCAATCTCTTTCCATCCTTTTCCACAACTGCTTCGCCACCGGCGCCGCCTCATTCATAATCTTCTCCTCATCAATCCCCACCAATTGACCATTGAACATTGTCCATTGGCCATCGACCATTACATGCTTCACCATTCCCGAGTTCATCCCGAACATAAAATGGCCCAGGAAGTTTCCGGATGTCAGTGGAGTTGGCTGAGCATAATCGAGCACAATCAAATCGGCAGGACTTCCTTCCCTGAGCGTCCCGAAGTCTCTGCCGAAGAAACTCGATACCAGTTTCTGTCCGGCCTGCAACATCTCGGGCAACCGACTGAATCCAACTTTGTACGCAGACTCCTGATTACGGAAAAATCCAATCTTGCTTTCCTCGAACATGTCGGCTGGAAACCCATCCGTGCCCAGCGCCGAGCGTTCACCGAACCAACGCAGCGGCGCGTAGCCAACCGCGTTGTTCATGTTTGAGCGAGGATTGTGAACCAGCCATGCACCGGACTTCTCAACCGTGGCAAGTTGACTCTTCGTCAAGTGAACACTATGGGCCAGTATCGACTTATGCGCGAGAGCGCCAAACTTCTGCAGCCGTCTCACAATGTCGATCCCCCTTTTCTTGGCAGCGTCCTCAACATCGGCCTTGTCCTCAGCGACATGAACGTGAACGCCACAGTCGTGCATTCCTGCAAGATCACCGAGCGCCTGCATTGTGTCATCGTTAAGTGTGAACGAAGCATGAGCCCCAATCGTACCCCGGAAGTGCGGATTGTTGGTGTTCTCCGCGACGAACCGTTCGTTCTCTTCAAGTCCGGCGTCCCGGCGTTTGCGGCCGCCTCGGTCTGTCGTCTCATAGCAGAGGACTCCTCTCAGTCCTGCTACACTCATCGCCCGCTTTATCGTGTCGAGTGAATTCTTGATGCAGTTCGGCGAGGCGTGATGGTCAATCAGCGTCGTGGTGCCGTATTTCAACGCTTCAATGCTGCCAACGAGCGCACTGTAATAAATGCTCTCCTCATCCAACGACTCATCAAGCTTCCACCATATCTTCTTCAATATCTCAACGAAGTTTCTCGGTGGTTGCTTGGGACCCGACATCCCTCTCGCAAGAGCCGAGTACAAATGTGTGTGGGCATTCACCATGCCCGGCATGATGAACTTGCCGGAGAGGTCAATGGCTTCTTCACCTCTGTGCAGACGATGGTTTTTTCCACGTACAACGATGTCGCCGCCCTCCACGCGCAGATCAGCACGCCCAACATGCGGTGGGTGGAGATTTAGCACTGTAGCATTCTTTAGTAGCATTGGTGGTATGATTTATCTTTTGATAGCGTTCTTTAGTGCCGTTAATTCCGGCTCCACAGATATCGGTTGCCCGGACGCCTGTTTCGCAGACTGGATGTCCTTCAGTCCGTTGCCGGTGATGACGACGACGGCCGATTCATTCGACCGTACAATTCCTTGTGCCACCGCCTTCTTCAATCCTGCAACCCCGGCAACGCCTGCTGGTTCCCCGAACACACCGCCGAGCCGGGCAGTCATACGCATCGCATCAAGGATCTCGTCATCGGACACTGCAATCATTTCACCATGCGAGAGCCTGATCTGCTGGATCGCTCGTCGCCAATTGCGCGGCGTGCCGACAGCGATGCTGTCTGCAAGTGTATTCGTCGACGTTGGTATCAGGTCCTTGTTTGTGTGGAACGCCTCCACGATGGGTCGTGCACCCTCAGCCTGCACACCAAGCAAGCGAGGAACCCGATCAATGAACCCGAGCCGCTTCATTTCCTGCAACCCCTTGCCGATACCACCAATCGTGCAGCCATCCCCGACAGAGACAACCACCCAGTCAGGCATATTCTTACCAAACTGCTCGGCGATTTCGAGTCCAGCAGTCTTCTTGCCTTCCACGAGAAATGGATTTGTCCCGCTGTTCCGGTTGTACCAGCCGAACTCTTCACACGCTTGCCTGCAGAGATCAAATGCCTGCTCGTACGTCCCATGAACCTTCAGCACTGTTGCACCGAAGATGAGGAGTTGCGTGATCTTCGGTTCGGGTGCTCGATCGGGAACGAAGATGAAGCTCTTCAGACCTACGGCTGCCGAGAGTCCTGCAAGCGAAGACGCGGCATTACCCGTCGATGCACATGCCACTGTATCGAACCCAAACTCAATCGCTTTCAACACGCCAATCGAGCTTGCCCGGTCTTTGAACGAGTTGGTCGGATTTCGTCCCTCATCCTTCAGATACAGTTTTGCGATGCCGAGGTTGCGCGCAAGGCACGGAACATCGTAGACGGGAGTCCAGCCAACGTGCAGATGAGGAAAGGAGAGACCCGGCGAGACCGGAAGCAACTCGAGGTAACGCCAGTGATCGAAAGAACGGGATTTCAGACGTGCAGCATTGAGCCGCGCAGCAATCGCGTTGTAGTCATATTGTACGTCGAGAATACCCTGAATGCCGCATCCCGGACATGTGAGCACATTACCGTACGGATACAAATGTCCACACACCAAACACTGCAAACCGGTAACGAACTCTGGCGGCGTATGAGTCATGTGCGAGCTACTTCACGCCGACTTCAGCGACGGGTTTCTGTGCCATCTGGTTCTTCAGGTTCTCAATCGAAAGGAGTATCACTTCATTGGTTGCCGGCAGTGAGTACTCCGGCTCGATCTCGTGGTTGGCAACAGCTGACACCGCATCTTTGATCGCAAGCCACGTGGAGAGGGCCAGCATGAACGGCGGTTCAGCAACCGCTTTGCTCCGACGAATCGTGTTGGGGTTGGGAGCGCCTTGCAGCAACGCCGTCCGGAAGTCCTTCGGAATATCCTGCACAGTTGGAATCTTGTATGTGTCGGGGGAGTGGGTCAGGAGGTTCCCTTTCTCATCCCATTTGATCTCTTCCGTCGTGCACCAGCCAACACCCTGGATGTAGCCGCCTTCCACCTGTCCCAGATCAATACCGGGATTGATCGAGTCGCCGACATCGTGCAGGATATCAGTCCTGAGAAGCGTGTGGTGCCCCGTGAGCACATCAACCAGCACCTCACTCACACACATGCCAAATGCATAGTAGTGGAACGGCTTGCCAAAGCCTTTCTCTTTGTTCCAACCAATGTTTGGCGTCTTGTAGAACCCGGTTGCACTCAGACTCACCTGACGAAGCTGCATCAACGGCATTGCCTCTGCGAAAGCAATACGGCGCTCGAGATGGTCCGCATCGAAGATCGTGTCGTTTTCGAAGCGGATGGAATGTTGGAGTGATGCCTGCCCGCCTTCATGAACCGCATCTGGCAGGCCAGCCCGACAAAGCCGTTCTGGCGGGCGGGGTGCACCGGAATGTTTTTCCGTGAATATTGTCGCGACAGCTTCAGCTATCCTGGCTTTCAACGTGTCGATCG
This sequence comes from uncultured Chitinophagales bacterium, assembly GCA_964359075.1. GTDB lineage: Bacteria > Bacteroidota > Ignavibacteria > UBA10030 > UBA6906 > UBA11986. Next base: position 226 of record CAYHRX010000138.1, on the reverse strand, counting down.
CATTCTTCACGGCCATGCCGTTCAGGTCGGTTCCCGCTGATGCTGCCGTTGCAGAAGTGTTTGGCACTTTCGATGTATCAGTGGGATTTACTTTTACTCGATCCAGACTCACCCCCAATTCTGCTGCAGCAATCTGCTGGATCTTCGTGTGCAGCCCCTGCCCCATCTCCGTGCCGCCATGGTTGACGATCACTGTTCCGTCCGTGTAGACGTTCACAAGGGCGCC
>CAYHRX010000137.1:0-8024 GCA_964359075.1 uncultured Chitinophagales bacterium | reverse complement strand
CACACACTCGTCCGTTCACCAAAGACAACCTGACTTTTCAACCGGATTTCTAGGGTTGTATAAGTGATCATAGTTGATTACTTTTTCCAGTCATCGCACGCTCGACCAGTTGAATGATCGTTCTTTACTATCCACAGAATACTCCACCGCGCATGGGCAGGATGCCGCTTTCGCTCATGGCGCTGGCGGCCGCACTTGAGGGGAAGTTCGACTACATCCCTGTCGATGGGAACGTCGACCGCCGGGCCCTCCACACGATCACCTCTCTCCTCCGCAGCAATTCGTCAATCGACATACTTGCCGTCTCCGTCATGCCTGGAACTCAAATGGTGAACGCCATCCAGCATTGCAGAGCATGGAGGAAGATGTTCCCAAAGCTCAACATCGTATGGGGCGGCTACTTCCCATCGATGCACACTGAATCGGTTCTCATCTCAGAGTACGTCGACTACGTGATTCGGGGACAGGGTGAACTGGCGTTTCCAGAGCTCATCGAAGCAGTTCGGGGTAAGCGGCCACTCTGCGAGGTCCGCAACGTCTCATACCGAAACGGCAACGCATTCACGCACAACCCGGAATTTCCGATCTTCGATCCAAACCAGAGACCTGCTCTCCCCTACCAGCGTTTCAGCATGAACGACTACGCCATCCCGACGTTTGTCGGGAAACGAACGCTGGCTCATGAGTCGAGCGTCGGATGTCCACACCGGTGCAACTTCTGCGGTGTGGTGGATGTCTTCCACAGTCGGTGGAAAGCTGAAACACCGGAGCTCACATTTGAAGTCGTGGGGCATTTGAAAGAGAAGTACAGGATGGACGGGCTGGAGTTCCACGATAGCGATTTCTTTGTCTCAGAAAAACGAGTTGCTGAACTTGCCGAGAAGCTCATTGACCTGAACATCAAATGGTGGGGTGAAGGAAGAATCGATACCCTGCTTGACTACTCGCCTGATATCTGGAAGCTCATGGAGCGCAGCGGACTGAAGATGATCTTCTTCGGCGCCGAGTCGGGGCTTGATGCAACTCTCCAGCTTATGGACAAAGGCGGCGTCACACGAGAGAAGACAAAAGCCATTGCGGCGCTCTGCAAGCAGTACAACGTGCAGTCTGAATTCTCGTTCGTTATGGGAAGCAACCCTACCCGCACAGAGGAAGATATTGATGCAACTATCCGACTCATGTACGAGCTGGAAGAAATCAACCCGAACTCGCAGATGCATCCATTCATTTATACGCCTGTCCCATTCGGGAACATCTACGACAAGGCAGTTGAAGGCGGCCTGAACTATCCGAAGAACCTGGACGAGTGGGCAACACGTGAGTGGCGACAGTTCACATTGCGACGCAACCCTCACACACCTTGGCTGACGAAGCGGCTGCACAAGAAGATCGTGAACTTCAGGGCGGTGCACGAGTCGTACTTCCCGAGAATCAATGACAAAACGGTGCCGGCATGGAAACTTGCCATGCTGAAGTTTGTGAGTGCATGGCGCTACAAGCTGCGTGTGTATACCGGGGCGTATGAGCTACGTCTTCTCCTTCGTCTGATCATGAACCGTCCTTCCGGGCACGAAGGTTTCTGATGAAGAAGACCATCATCTTCTACAACCCGATCGCCCCCTACTACACCCTGCCGTTGCAGTTTCTCGCCCTGGCTTCGGTGATCGACAAGACAAAGTATGATGTCAAGATCATCGATGCACGGATCGAGAAAAACGCAGAAGCTGCTCATGCAAAGGTGAGGGAACTGCTTTCCAATGCAGCGTGTCTTGGAGTGTCGGTCATTACGGGCACCCCACTCAAAGATGCAGTTGCAATTTCACGGATGACGAAATCCTTCGCACCAAGCATGCCTGTGGTCTGGGGCGGCTGGCATCCCTCCATCTATCCCGAGCAGTGCATGCGGGAGGGCTATGCTGACTACTGTGTGTTCGGCCAGGGAGAGATGACTTTCCTCGAACTGCTGGAAGCTTTTGAGGCGGGCGAGGGATTCGAGAAGATTCCCGGCCTCACGTATTTCAAAGATGAGAAGTATGTTGAGAACCCGGAACGAAAGTTCCTCGACATCAACACCTTCGCCGCATATGACTACGGTCTTCTTCCTCTCGAGACCTATTTCAAACTGAAAGGCAGAAGGCAACTCGACTTCTACTCTTCACAGGGATGTCCGTATCGCTGTGCTTTCTGTGTCGATCCGTATGTGTACAGTCGCCGCTGGTCCGGGCTCAAAGGCTCACGCATGGTGTTCGACGTGTTTGACGCCGTCAGGAAGTACCAAGTAGAGGATGTGCAGTTTCTGGATGAGAACTTCTTCGCAAACCGGAATAGAGTTCTTGAGTTCTGCAAAGGCGTGAAGGACCATGGGATGCGTTTCCGATGGTCAGCAACCTCACGTGCGGACCAGATTGCACCTCTTGACGATGACTTGCTCGGGGAGATTGCACAGGCAAATCTCCGACAAGTGATTATCGGTGCCGAGTCGGGGTCACAGGAAATGTTGGACTTCATGAAGAAAGATACGCTTGCCGAAGAGGCCATTGTAAGCGCACAGAAGCTGGCCCGCCATGGCATCGACGCCGTCTTTGGGTTCATTGTCGGATTCCCGGAAGAAGGGTTTGAGAACACACTCAAGACACTTGCATGCATCAAAGAGATCAAACGGATCAACCCAGACTTTCAATTCAATATCTTCTTCTTCACCCCCTATCCGGGGACGGAGCTCTTCAACTACATTGTCGGGAAGGGATACAGAGTTCCGCAGAGCCTTGATGAATGGAGTGACATCGACTTCATCACGTACGCTGGATACTGGATCAAGGATGAAGAACGTAGGTACGTCGAGCGGTTCAAATTCTACACGCGATTGGGAACAGACCGACGGTACAGCACAACTCTCACACGTCCCCTGCAGCGTCTCGCAGCTCATCGGGTGAAGAGAGACTTCTACGGTTTCCCCATCGAGAAAGAGATTGTGAACTTTGTGCGGTACAAACTTCTCCGCCATGTGAACTGGTAACGTGACGTTCAAGAGACTACTCCGTCGGGCATTCTACTACCTGCCCTACCACCTCTACGCATTGCCCAAGCTCCGGCGCGCAGATACAGTCACGGTGATGGGATTCAGGCTGACAATTCCGCTATCCGTATTTCACCCGCAGCTCTACTATAGCAGTAAGATCCTCGGGCGTTTCATCAGGCAGCTCGATCTTAGGGGCAAACGTGTTCTTGACATGGGAACAGGGTCGGGCCTACTGGCTTTGTGCGCTGCCTCGGCCGGTGCGAGTGTGGTAGCGGTGGACCTGAACCCTGTCGCTGTGCAAGTCGCGTGGGCAAATGCAAAGGCAACTCATTTCGCCGATCGGATACTCGTCTTCCAGAGTGATCTGTTTGCATCGGTGCCATCTGACGACAAGTTCGACTATATCATCTGGAACCCGCCGTTCTATGAGACCAACCCGACCGACGAGGCAAGTCTTGCATGGAGAGCCGGCACAGGGCATGACGTCATCCAACGGTTTGCCAACCAAGCTCGTGGACAGCTCTCACCAGGCGGACGCATCCTCATCATCCTCTCATCGGATGTGGATACGGATCGAGTTCTTTCTTTTTTCCAGTCTGCCAACTTCACCTCACGTCGAGCGTACACCGAACAGAGACTGTTCGAGAGTCTATCGGTCTTTGAGTTTGTCCAGAACCGACCGGATGAGCGTTAACACGATGACCGCGCCGGTCGGATGTGCGGAGCAGAGATCAGTTCCGGTCGCGACCCGCCGTCGTCGACGGTGACGTGAGCGGCTTGGATTGCTGCCTGATTGTTGCTTTTCACTCATTGTTTGGATATATTTTTCACAATCTTTTCCAAGCCTTGATGAACTATCAATCTCTCGCCAGGAAGGCACTTGCCGCCCGCAAGTTCTCCCATTCACCCTATTCTCACTTCCGTGTTGGCGCTGCACTCCTGACAACGTCAGGCAAAGTGTTCACAGGCTGCAACGTGGAGAACAGCTCGTACGGCCTCACGATCTGTGCCGAGCGCACGGCTCTCTTCAAGGCAATATCAGAGGGGCACAAGAAGTTCCAGGCAATCGCAGTAGCGTCGGATGAGAGTGGTTTTACTCCTCCATGCGGGGCATGCCGACAGGTACTCATTGACCTCGCGGGAAACATTGATGTCATCCTCACGAAGAAGAATGGCGAGACGAGAGTTGTCAATATGAAGGAACTGCTTCCACATGCGTTTACAAAAAAGAACCTGAAAGGCACGAGATAGCAATACGAACCAATGAGCGCACCCACGATTCATGACTCACCAAAAAACGTCGGCTGGATTGAAGTGATCGCCGGCTGCATGTTCAGCGGAAAGACCGAGGAACTGATCCGGCGCATCCGGAGGGCACAAATCGCAAAGCAAAAGGTCGCCATCATCAAGCCCAAGATCGATGCGCGGTACAGTTCTGACCACATCGTTTCACACAGCGAGGTTCGCCTGCAATCCACCACCGTGGAGAAATCGGTGGAGATTCTCGAACTCGCGAAAGACGCGCAGGTGATCGGCATTGACGAAGGACAGTTCTTCGACATGGGACTTGTTGATATTGCAGAGACCCTGGCAAACCAGGGGAAGCGCGTGATTATCGCAGGCCTCGACCAGGATTATCGGGGCAAGCCGTTCGAGCCAATGCCGCAGCTTCTTGCAATCGCGGAGTACATCACCAAAACGCTGGCTATCTGTGTTGTATGCGGCAACCCGGCCGATCGAACGCAGCGCACAACATCAGCCAGCGAGCGTGTTCTTGTCGGCGCAAAAGATTCATACGAAGCCCGCTGCCGAAAGTGCTTCGAGCCTCCCAAATCCTAATCTTTCAAACTTCCACACGGAGAACGGTACCTCATGACACTCTGGTCACTCGTCAATGGTCTCATGGGACTTGGAGTCCTGATCGGGATTGCGTTTCTGTTTTCCAACAACAAGAAGATCATCAACTGGCGGCTTGTGGTTTCGGGCTTCATCCTTCAGATCATATTCGCGGTCTTCATGTTGAAAGGCGACGAGCTGGCGCCCTACTTCTCTCCACTGGGCTGGCCGAAGTTGTTGTTTCAATGGATAAGCGAGGGATTCGTAACGGTCCTGGGCTTCACAACGGAGGGCGCAAAGTTTGTCTTTGGCAACCTGGCAGTTGGGCCAGGAATCGAGGGCAACATCGGATTCTTCTTTGCATTTCAGGTTCTCCCCACAATCATCTTCTTCGCCTCTCTGATGTCGCTTTTATATTATCTTGGCATCATGCAGCGAGTGGTGCAGGCAATGGCGTGGGTGTTTGCCCGCATCATGGGAACGAGTGGCGCCGAATCGCTTTCCAACACTGCGAACATCTTCGTCGGGCAGACTGAAGCCCCTCTGATGATTCGTCCGTTCCTCAAAGGGATGACGCAGTCGGAGCTTCTGACGATCATGGTGGGCGGTATGTGTACAATCGCGGGCGGCGTGCTCGCGGCATACGTTCAGATGCTGGGTTATTCGTATGCCCAGGCCCACGGCCTCGAAATCACTGCGGGCCAGGCAAAGTTCCCTGCCCAACTCCACGGTGCCAGCATGATGGCCGCTCCGGCTGGCTTGGCGATTTCAAAGATACTCTTCCCCGAAACCGGTGACCCGCAAACCAAGGGTACCGTGAAGATCAAGATCGAGAAAAACGCCTCAAACATAATCGAAGCGGCGGCCGCGGGAGCATCGGACGGACTGCAACTTGCACTCAATGTTGGGGCAATGCTGCTGGCATTCATTGCGCTGATTGCCCTTGTTAATTTCTTATTGACAGGATTGGGCAACTGGACTGGACTGAACGAGGTCTTAAAAGCTACGTACGGTCAGCCGCTCTCCCTTCAACTTCTTTTTGGAATTATTCTACAATTCCTAGCCATGGCCATTGGTGTCCCGGCCGCGGATGCGCTACACTTTGGCTCGCTCATAGGCACGAAACTCGTGCTGAACGAGTTCGTTGGATATTTGAATCTATCTTCTTTAATATCAGAAGGGAAGATCGTTACCGATAAGGCGATAATGATGGCCACGTTTGCCCTCTGTGGCTTTGCGAACTTCTCTTCCATTGCAATCCAGATCGGCGGCATCAGCCCCCTTGCCCCCGAGAGGAGGAAGGATCTTGCAGCGCTTGGCTTGCGCGCAGTACTTGGCGGTACGCTCGCAAACTTGATGACGGCAACAATCGCCGGGATGTTCTTCGGCTCATGATGACGCTAGACCAGAGACTCATCGAGACGCTTCACTACATCAGGGAGCACGTTAAGGCAACTCCAACCGTAGGGCTCATCCTCGGATCGGGACTTGGTGATTTTGCTGATTCGCTGCGTGCCTCAACTTCCCTCTTAACTTCTGACATCCCGCACTATCCCCCTTCCTCAGTCGAAGGACATAAAGGCCGACTTGTGTTCGCATCGGTGTCTGGGAAAGAAGTGCTTGCGTTTCAGGGACGGGTACATCTCTACGAGTCGAACTCAGTCGAGTCTGTCCTCTACCCTATCTACGTCGCTCATCGCCTTGGCGTAGAGACGCTTCTCATCACCAACGCGGCTGGTGGCGTGAACCGGTCATTCGCTCCCGGAGACCTCATGGTCATCACTGACCAAATCAATCTCACTGGAGAACACATTACCGAAACTCAACGTGCTAAGCCGCAACGTAGTTCATTATATAGCAACGTGTTGAGCTTGAAAGCCTTTAGTGTTGCCGAGGCAGTTGGCCTCACACTTAAGGCTGGAGTATATGTTGGTATGAAGGGGCCATCATATGAAACTGCGGCTGAAGTGGAGATGGTTCAACGCATAGGGGGAGACGCTGTCGGGATGTCGACCGTACTGGAAGCCTCCCTTGCCGGAGCAATTGGAATGGAAGTTCTGGGAATCTCCTGCATCACCAACCCTGGAACGGGGATCAGCACAAACAAGCTAAGCCATACAGAGGTTACTGAGGTTGGGAACCGTGTGAAGAGCAGTTTTGCCCTTCTTCTGACCAGGATATTGGAAGCACTCTAGCCTAGCCGAGTTCCCAGTCTTGTTCATCCCACAGGATACAGTCGGTAGAGCATGACGTAGACCGCCACGCCCGTTACCGAGACGTACAGCCAAATCGGGAGAGTCCAACGAGCGATCACCCGATGCCTGTCGAACTTCTCGCTCAATGCACGAACAAGTGTGATGACCGCGAGCGGTGGCACTGTTGCGGCAAGAACGCTATGCGATATGAGGATGACGAAGTAGACAGACCTTACCCACCCTTCACCTGTGAACTTCACTGACCCCACTTGGAAGTGATAGAACAGATAAGACACCAGGAAGAGCCCGGAGACTACAAGCGCAGCTATCATGAACTTCTTGTGAATGGCCCTATTGCCTGACCGAATAAAATGATAACCAATCAAGAGCAATATTGCACTGGAGGTGTTCAGGCAGGCGTTGAGGAGAGGCAGATCTATAATGTCCACGGAGCAATGTGAATGAAGTTCTTGCTACACTCTGTCAATCACCATGACAAGAAGAAGGACGGGCAGGTAAACCAGAGAAGCAAAGAAGACGACACGGGCAGAGGCATTTGAGCGTGTGAAGTAGAGCGTGATCCCCGTGGCAAGGAAGCAGAGGCCAAGGAGCACGGCAATCATCAAGTACACTGTTCCGACGTACCCGCCAATGGCCGGCAGAATTGAGACCAGAACCAGTCCAGTTGTGCAGCCAAGAACTGCGGCGCTCGTCCGTGAGCCAGAGTTGTCCAGCACCGTCAACATTCTATAGCCCGCACGTGCGTAGTCCTTTCGATACATCCACGCAAGAGAGAAGAAATGCGGCATCTGCCAAAAGAAGAGGATTGCAAAGAGGACAAGCGCCTCATTGCTTAGCTCGTTTCGAACCGCTGTCCAGCCCATAACGGGTGGCAACGCACCGGGTATTCCTCCCAGGATTGTCGACAGGGGTGTCAATCTCTTCAGGGGTGTGTAGAGGAACAAGTACGTTAC
>CAYHRX010000136.1:0-8142 GCA_964359075.1 uncultured Chitinophagales bacterium | reverse complement strand
TCTTTGTAGAACGATTTGATCAAGTGTTCCACTCTTGCCCGCTCATCGGTCGTCATGTTACGATCGGGAAGCCCAACGCCAAGCAGTGGTAGTCTGAAGCCAAAGCCAACGTCGGCATGAGCGCCAGCTTTGACAAGATCGGTGGACATTCCCATCCATTCTTTTATTCCCTTATTGTACATCCAGCCACCGATGACACCAATGGAGCCGGTAATCGTCGTCGGCGCTGCGACAATTGTGTCAGCGTACATCGAAAGCCAATAGCCGCCTGACGCCGCAACGAAACCTTGCGAAACGATGACCGGCTTCTTCCCTTTCGCTTTCCTCAATGCCTCAGCGATATAGTCCGAGGCAAGTCCATCACCGCCAGGCGAATCTACCCGAAGCACAATTGCCTTCACGCGCCGATCTTCAACAGCGGCCTCACAGTCCTTCACAAGCTTGCGAGCTGTGATGCCTTCGTCCATCGCACACGTGCCAAGCGCATAGATTACCGCAATGCGCGGTTTCTCGCCCCAAAGATTGTCAGGCGGCTGACTGAACTTCGCAAGCGAGTGTGGGCTTCGATACCCTTTCGATTCTCCTTCCATCTTCGTGATAATGTCTTTCACCGCGTCCCACCGTGCAAGTGTATCCACCAATCCCCTTTGAAGAGCTTCCTGAGGCATGAAGATTGCTTCTTCATTCACCAACTTTTCGAACGCTTCCGGAGCCATCTTGCGAGCTTCGCAGATCTCGTTCTTTGCAAGCTTGTAGTAATCATCAACCAACTTCTGGCGCTGCTCGCGGTCGGCGTCGGACATCTTGTCGCGAGAGAAATTTTCAACTGCTGATTTGTACTTGAAGAATCTCCACTCGTCGTAACCAATGCCGATCTTTTCGAGCGTTCCTTTCAGAAACGTTCTCCCCATGACATAACCTTCGAGCGCGAATGTTCCCACCGGGTCCATCACGATCTTGTCAGCAATCGAAGCAAAATGATAGACGTCTATTCCGCCTCGATCAATGAAGATGACAACTCGCTTGCCCGTCGTCTTGAATTCTTTCAGCTTTTCCCGCAGCTCCCACAATTTCTCTCTGTCGGTCGTCATACCCGATGTGTTGATGGCGATGCCTGCAACCGCCACGTCGGATTTCGCAGCGTCAATTGACTCAAGCAGGTTTGCCAGCGTTTTTGAATCATCAAAGAATCGGAACTTCTGATACTTGATCGGACCAAGAAGATTCATCTCAACATAATTCTGGTTCTTCCTCAGATACGTATCGATGATGTTACGGTCGTATGAACCGAGCCTGATGCCATAGGTGTTGTAAGCATACTTTTGATTCTGATCGTAGTGTGCCTGCGTGGTTAGTCCCACACTACCAAGACTGAGTTGAACGCCGACCGTGAATGCTTTCGTATCAAAGTAGCGACCCGTAACGCGGATGCCCGGTAGCGCTTCAACCGCAACGCCTGCACTCCACGCACCGTTGTTCAGCGATTGCTTGCTCTGAATTGCGTAATCAGCAAACGCCGTCACGATTTCATTGCCAAGAGGTCTGCCCGCAATTTCGACAACGCCTTCAGCATCTCCAGACCCAAACGCTTTCGTACCAATCAACCCAACTGAAACGTATTGCATCGGGCGTATAAGAAAGCTAACCGTGGTAAGATTGTAACGATTGAATTGCGCCTTTGACCCTGTTGACCAACCGTATGCAAGTCCGGTGCTCAACGCACGGTCTCCTAAGGCAAGCGAGATGCGATAATCTGTTATCAAACCAACCGGTGACTTTTCATGAATCAAGCCAAATCCAAAATGTGGAAACGCGGTGAACAATCCCCAACGCTTGAAGTCGCTCCACTTTCCGTTCGCATCGGAAAACATAAATGCAATGTCAGGCTGATGTTGGTATGTGAGCAGCGCAGGATTGTCGAAGCCGAACAAACCGGTCTTCAACGTTCCGGGCGAGGCGAGAAGAAAATCATTGTGCGTATGATATGGCGGAATCGTGGACTGCCCGTTGGCTAGTAGTGTCAAGCACACAGACAGCACGAGTATAACAGCTATCGTTCTCATAACATCTCCTTGAATAGAGTCCTAAACCAGTCATGGTGTTACGTTTTGATGAAGAATAGTTTCGATGAACGTTTGCATACGAGCGTAATGCGAGCCTTTCCAGTAAATGTTGGCGCATGATGGACATATTTGAAACTCATGGAATGCTTCTCTGACTCTCGGCGGCAGACGATGGAGAACCTCGTCCGTGTACGCCGGACGCAAAAGATTGTTGCAGCAAATGCATCGGCGGAATGGCTGAATAGAATCGAATAGATCAAACCGCCGCATCACTTCAACAAGAGCATCTTCTTCAAACTGTTGAGGATCTTCCCATCAGCAGTCTTGGCCTCAAGCCGATACACGTACACGCCACTTGACACCGGGAAGCCGGCATCGCTGTTGCCGGTCCAAGTAACGGAATAGAACCCACCCGGCTGTGGAGCGTCGACGAGCGTTGTCACTTCCTGCCCGAGCAAATTGAATATCTTCAGCCGCACGGTGGCCTGTGTCGGCAACGCGTAGGAGATGGTCGTTGTCGGGTTGAAGGGGGTTCGGGTAGTTCTGTATAAGCACGAACCCCGTTGGTGTTGCATTGTTCATCTTCGAAACATCAGTCACGATTCGCCTGTATCGGAGAACCTCAAGGGGAGCAGTCGAGACCAATGCCCAGCCAAAGACATTCTGACCTATCGTCGCCATTGAGATTGCCGCCGCGCCTCCGGGATATCCATTTGGTGGCGCGTTCGTCCATGAGGTGCCGTGGTTTGGGCTATGGTATATTGCGGTATTCTTTGTGCACCAGAACTCCAGCGTAACAACGACGCCTGTAACACTGTTGATGTTACCTGTGCCCGGAACTGTAACCGGCGTCCATGTTGCCCCACCATCTGATGTCCGCGCAGCTCCGCTTCCTGCTGCCAAGCCAATCAAGGGCGAGGTAAAGAAGAGGCTGTAGATGTTTGTGACGCCTACGGTACTGGACGACCAAGTAGCCCCGAGATCAGTTGAGCGGTAGAGACGATTGCTGTTTGTCCCGAACCAGATGTAGCCAGGAGGGAAGAAGGCCGCCGACCCTATCCAACCTCCTTCGGTCCCAATTTGAACCGGTTCGGTGCTGATGCGTGTCCATGTGAACCCACCGTTTGTTGTCTTTGTCACAGTCCATCTGATACTGACGGGATCTCCGATTGCAATGCCAACTGTTGCATCGAACATGTGGAGTGCATTGATGAAGCCGCCCGACTGGGCGTAGACCTGCGTCCACGTTGCGCCTCCATTCGTTGTCCGATGGATGAATGTTGTGGTGGCTGGCGTTGTCGTTACGATCCCGAGATTCCGATCTATTGCATCCATTGCATAGATGTCTTGCGTTCCTAATGCGCCTCCGCCAACGGAAGTCCATGTAGCTCCACCGTCGGTAGTGCGGATGACTGTGCCGGCACCTCCGGCTGCCCAGCAAACGCTTTGGCTGACAGCTTTGATACAGCTAAGCGACGCGTTCAATCCGAGTGGCTGGCGCACCCAGCTTGTCTCGGTGTTTGCTATGATGGAACCGGGCAGACTGAGCGTGCAAGTCACGAGGGTCAAGAGCAATCAGCAAGGTGAATGAGAGAAAGAACGAAAAGACCGGAGGCTTTGACATAGGACCTCCTGTTATGTTGAGATACTAAAGGTAGGACGATCTAATCTACTTCTCTGGCAGGAGAGATTCAACGCCATGAAAGCACTGTAGGGACACGGCCGAGCCGTGTCCCTACAGGTTACCGCTTTGAATCGGAATCCTCGGTCCGACGAAAGTCGTCGGCAGAGGAATGACTGTGAAGCGTCACTTGAGTAGCAGCATCTTCTTCAGGCTGTTGAGGATCTTCCCATCAGCAGTCTTGGCCTCAAGCCGATACACGTACACACCACTTGAGACCGGGAATCCGGCGTCGCTGTTGCCGGTCCAGGTAACGGAATAGAACCCACCCGGCTGTGGAGCGTCGACCAGTGTTGTCACTTCCTGCCCGAGCAAATTGAAGATCTTCAGCCGCACGGTGGCCTGTGTCGGCAACGCATAGGAGATGTTCGTTGTCGGATTGAAGGGGTTCGGGTAGTTCTGGCTGAGTGCGAATTCCTGCGGCACTTCAACTACAGGCTCGCGCGGGTCACTCACGTCAGTATATGTCCCATAGTAGCCCGCGATACCTCCCGTTGCGCTGACTGCCCAGCCGGAGACGCTCGAACCATAGAACACAAAGTTCGCATGGTTCAACGTACCGATGGCGCCAGTGTACGAAGTCGTCCAGTTCACGCCGCGGTCTGTGCTGCGGAGGACATTGGCACCCTTGGCCGCGTAGAAATCATTGCCGCCGCCGGACACTGCGTAGATCGCACCCGTGCCTGGTGTAGTAACGGCCGCCCACGTCGCGCCGCCATCCGTCGTGCGTGCCGATGCGCCGGTGTTGCTCCCGCACACCCCGATCAGCTGGTTGACGAATCCGATGCCGAAGCTGTTGGCAAACGCCGTTGTGCCCGACGTCCACGTCGTGCCGCCGTTCGTTGTGCGGTACACCTTGCTGTTGCTCGTGCCGAACCAGATGTACTGGTTGCCGATCGTCGCAAGGGAGTTGTTCCATCCCGCCTCGCTGCCAACTTGAACCGGAGCGTTGACCGTGTCGCGTGTCCACGCTGCACCACCATTAGTCGTTCGCAGGATGGTCCACCTGCCGCCGACCGGGTCTCCGATCGCAAAGCCGTTGTTTGCGTCAAACATCCTGATGGCGTCAATGAAGCCGCCGGCCTGCGAGTACACCTGCGTCCACGTCGCTCCGCCGTTGGTTGTGCGGTAGATGAACGAAGTTGTCGCCGGTGTTGTGGTGCAAAGTGCAGTGGACGAATCGATCGCCTCGATTGCGTAAATGTCGCCACTGATCACGGCCCCGGGGTTGCCGTTCGTCCAGGCCGTACCGGCGTTCACAGTGCGACGCACAGTTGCCACGTTACCTGCCGCCCATGCAACCTGCTGACTCACCGCCTTCACTGATTGGAAACCGTTCGTCGTGCCTGAAGTCTGCACAGTCCAGCCTAGTGGGAGACTGACGACATCCAGACGTATGGGAATGTTGCGCGGGCTCCTCGGCGGATCGTTGCTTGTGATGACAAGGCTGCCGCGGTACGTGCCCGCTGTCAGGTTGGTGGAGTTGAACGTGACAGTGACGTTCTGGTTGCCACTTGGCACCACTGTGCCTGAGGTCGGGTTTGCCTCAACCCATGACAACCCTCGAGAGATGAGGATTGCAAGGTTGTTGTGCACATAGTTGGCATTGTAGATCAACTGCAATGCAACGGTACCGCCCAGGTTCTCAATACCAATTGTGCAGGAGTTCGTCGCCCCGGTCATGCTGTTGTACTGATACAGGATCTCACCCGTCGACTTCAGGATGATCTGGAACGTGTTGGTTCCAGTTCCGGAGAAGAACGGTACGTTTGTATACTGGATGACGAGCCGTGAGCCAGGGGCATCATAGTAGTAATGCACCGTACCACCGCTGGTCAGGTTGAGGTCGTCCCAGAAACCGTAGCACGCGTTGTTCGGCAGCGCTGTGGCCGGAATGGGGCCATTCGAGTATGCTGTGTTGCTGACCCCAAACATAACAAACCCGTTTGTGCACACACGGACAGAATCATACGTGCTGCCGTAGAACGTGAACGAGAACGGTAATGCAACTGTCACCACGCCGTCATCTGAGTTCGGTGCCCAGCCGGTGATAGGGGTTCCGGTGCCCGTGATGTCCGTCCAGCTGTATGTCGGTCCACCGGGCGAATCGCTGTCGATGGCGCGATAACCGGCGCTGTCAGGACCAACGATAGTGTCTGTTTCTGCCCGCTCAGGTCCACGATATCTGTCTGCTTCGCCTTTACCTGCCTCCCAGTTCGGATAGAGCTCATCCGCCTGTGGCTGGCGCACGTACGGTCTGTTGGGCGCACCGGATTCGCTGAGCGACCAGGTGAGATTAGCCGTTCCAGTATTGCCGATCGTCAGTGTGCGGTCCGTAGTTCCGCCACCGACTTGCAGGGAGGCAACGATCGAGTCAGGCGAGGTTGTTATGATCGGGAAGGTCGCAGAAGAGATTGTGAACGCAGCGTCGCTCATGTCGTTCACGCTTGCGCTGTCAGTCCAGCTCACACGCACACGGCCTTGTGTTGTCGGTGTGTTGGGGACAGTCCAGGCGTACGTTGATGGGGATGCAGGAACGCCCGGCGTGACATTGATCCAGGATGTGCCGTTGTTTGTGGAGTAGTCGATCTTGACCGAGTCCACTACGCCCGTGCGCACCCATGTAATGTTCCGCAAACTGCCTGTTGTCCAGTTCTCGCCGCCGTTGGGAGAAAGAACGCTAATCGTGTTGGCGTTGGTGTTCACATCGACGGTAATCCTGCGCTCGTGGATCGGTGTTCCCCTGCGCCCTTTTCCAGTAACGGTGACGGTGTAGATTCCAGGTGTCACGTTGTTGGTCCGGATCTTCAGCGTAACTGAGTCAGGATAGGACGTAAGCGAGTCGCGTCCATTAAGGAAGCTGAACGTAAACGGTGCCGGTGGTGAGACTGTTGCTGAGAACTTTGCCACGCCAGTGTACAGCTTCACCGAGGGCACCTTCACCCGAACATTGACGCTGTCGTTCAGCCCAATGGGGAAGCTAGTCTGTGACAACAGCATTGCGAAGTCGGGGAAGAATGACAGCATGTTCTGATATGTCGTATTCCGGAAGTCTGTCCATACCGCCATGGCGACATCGCCCACAGCCACGATTCCGTCGTAGTCACCCCTGTAGCAGTTGGTATTTGGCGAGCACGGGATGCCTGGATACGGCATATCAGCATTGCTCAGCTTCTGGTTTGGTGCGAACGTCACGCCGCCATTGTCGGAGTACGTTCCGTACACCCAGGCTCGTTGGTTGGTCGCGTCATTGCGCATATCGTACCACTTCACATAGAGGCGACCTGTGTTCTTGTCACACCAGATGAAAGGGAACCATTCATTTGTCGTTTCAGGGTTGGCATTGTCGTTGACACGCTGGCTTCTTGGTGTCCATGTGGCGCCTTGATCTGTTGAATACTGAATGAAGATGTCCGGCTTGTTACCGTTTCCCACCGGTTCATTCGACGCATACACCAGGTAAAGTCGCCCTCGGTACGGACCGTTGCTGTTGTCTGCAGCGATCATGGGGTAAGGCCGCGTGCGTGCGTTGTTGATGACGAGACGGTTCGCGGTATTGATGGTACCGACATAGCCGGCCACTGTCAGGCTCGACATTGGATCGAATGTTGCACCGCCATTTGTCGAACGGAAGAAGTTGAATGTGCTTGGGACTGGGTTCGTGCCCGTAATCGAGACATAATAGACACAACCACCCTGCACGTCTTGTCCGCCAAGAACGTTGGCACCAACAGCAATCATATTGCCGGGCGTCGTGTTCGGCGTCGTGAGTGTGACTGTAAACGATGCTCCGTTGTTCGTACTCCGGGCAAACGTGCAGTTCGGGCTCCACGCGCCAGCATACAGGTACCCGCCATATGGGCCAGTGGTCTGGTCAACTGCCATTGTGTTTCTGTCGCCGCCAATAGCAGAAGTCACGCCAGGTCCCCACGTTACCCCATTATTGGTTGAACGAAACACCGGGTTATTGCTGCCACTCAACCATTGAACGTAGACATTTCCCAAACTGTCGTATGCCGACCAGGGATCTCCTGAATTGCTCCCTAAGGGGGTAGAGATTGCCCATGTGAGCCCGGCATCTTCAGTGTGACGCCATGGGGTACCGCTGCCGTTGACCCCAAACACCATTTGCAATGGATTGTTGGGATTCGCGGAGATATGTTGTTCGGCGTTGTTTATCCCAACGTCGAAGTTATCATAGCCGTCGGGTGTTGTAATCACCTGTATCGAATTCGGTGGAATTCGAGGTGAATACCCTGGTGGGTATAGCTCCAACCCCTTCGTGTTGTCATAGAGACCGCTGTCGTCTCCCTGCGCAAGCGAAGGCGCAGCGGACAGCAAGGAAACGATGGAAACACAAAGGTAGCGGGCGATGGCTGAGGACATGGTAACTGTCTT
>CAYHRX010000135.1:0-8191 GCA_964359075.1 uncultured Chitinophagales bacterium | reverse complement strand
GAGAGTTCCGGTGACTCACGACTCCCCGACGTAAATGAGACTTCGTATCCAAATGGAACATAGAACGCCCCCATTTGAAGACCAAAGGACTGCAGCCATGGCTCGGTGAGAGAAAGATACGCATCCCTCATGGAAACACCTGTGGGGACAATGTCGATCTCGAACACGCACTGCGTCAGTGTATTATCATATGTGAGCTTGAAACGACCCCGGCGCACCTGAAAAAGGTTCTTGGCGTTCGCCGGGAACTGCCCGCCTGAAAAGTTGCCGATCGCAAACGGCTGGTTGACGAGATCCGTGTACCTGTACTGCGCCTGGACGTAGCCGGAGACTCTGATCTTCTTCAAGGCATCAACGATGTTCTTTATTTCTGTCACCGATTCGCTGATGCCGCTCACCTCGTCCCTCAGCTCTTCCATGTTTACATGGGAGGTAGAATCCTCCTGTGAGCGGGTACTCAGTGGAATCAAGAGAAGCACGACAAGCAGTTGTACATACCTGATCATAGACTGCCCTTTGTTTGGATGGTGGTGATTGATGCGGGTCAGCGACATGAGTTTCATCGCTACAAATGTAGGCATTGAGCTTTAAGAGTGTATTATGCCAGTGTTAAGAAATTGTGAAGCAGGGAAAGGATGGGGCAAAAAAAATGGGAGACAGCGAGGCTATTTCATTTCCAACGAGCCATTCATTCCAATTTCTCTCCAGACAAGAACCTGTACCCCCGCAGAAACTCCTCCACCGCCATCCTCTTTCGGCCTTCCTGCTGCAGCTCTGTAATCGCGAGCATCTTGTCGGCGGTGGCAACGCTCAGGGTTGTTGCAGTCGCTGCGACGGTGCCGGGCAGACCAACCGCATTCGTCTCGAGGACGTTCGACCGATAGATCTTGAAAACCTTGCCGGTATGAGTGGTAAACGCAGCCGGATAGGGCGAAAGTCCACGGATAAGATTGTGGATGCGAAGTGCTGGCTGATCCCAGCGGATGCGGCATTCGTCTTTGAAGATCTTCGGCGCGGGAGAAGCGAGCAACTCATCCTGAGGTCTCGGGATCGCCTTCCCTTGTTCGATCAAGCGCACGGTGTGCAGCACGATCTCTGCACCAACCTCGGCGAGCTTGTCATGAACCGTTCCAGCGTCATCATCTCCAGTGATTGGAACTCGGGCCTGGAGCAGTGTGTTGCCGGTATCGACCTTTTCTTGCAGGAAGAACGTCGTTACGCCCGTCTCCATCTCGCCGTTGATGATCGCCCAGTTGATGGGCGCAGCTCCTCTGTACTTCGGCAGCAGCGAAGCGTGGAGGTTGAATGAGCCAAGTCTGGGTATCGTGTAGACCTCACGGGGCAAAATCCGAAAGGCGACAACAACGATCAGGTCCGGCTTAAGGTCCTGAAGGTGTCGCGCAAGGGCGGGATCCTTGAGGGACTCGGGTTGAAGTACAGAGAGGTTATGGCGAAGGGCCACTTGTTTTATAGGAGTGGGAGAAAGTTCTTGTCCCCGCCCGCGTGGTTTATCGGGCGCCGTTACAACGGCGGGAATTGGATAGCCATTGTCGATCAGGATCTTAAGACTGGGAACGGCGAAGTCGGGCGTCCCCATGAAGATGATGTTTGTTGCGACGTGAGCCTCTCAAATGAGACTACTTTGCTTCCACCAACTCCGTTACAATCGGATAACTCGTCTCCATCTCACCCTTGCGAATCTTGTTCAGCCGTCCCTTCAGGAGTTTCTGTTTCACCTTGCTGAGACGGTCGATGAAGAGAACGCCATTGAGGTGATCGATTTCATGGAGAATCACTCTGCCCAACAGGCCGTCGGCAAGCAGCTCCTTGTCGTTCATCTCCAGATCCTTGTACTTCACCCGGATTGCTTCCGCACGCTCGACCTCTTCACGGATGTCGGGAATGCTCAGGCATCCTTCTTCCATCACCCACTCGCCTGCTTCGCCAACGACCTCAGGGTTCAGCATGACAAGCGGCGCCTTTGCTTCGGGAGGAATATCCTCACCGTTCTCCCCACCTGACCCTTCCTTCTCCTTCATGACATCCGTGATATCAACAACGATTACCCGCCGAAGCGACCCAACCTGATTTGCAGCAAGCCCAATGCCGTTCGCTGTGTGCATCGTTTCGAACATATCTTCAACGAACCTGATGAACTCCTCATCAACCGACTTGACGGGCTTCGCTTTCTTCCTGAGTACAGGCTGATTGTATGTGTAGATGGGCAGAATTGCCAAGTAAATCTCCCGTAATGCTGTTATCGTATAGCAAGAATATAAGAGAGGAAGGGGTAAAGGTCAACAAAAGTGGTGCGACGTGAGCGATGCATGAAGTACGAGGAAACAAATGACTTTCTTTGTGGTGGCCTGGGGGCTCTGTCTGTTTCAACAAGCCCCCGAATTATCATTGGCAGTCCTCCAGCCAACTTCTCGTGACCGACAGCTTCAAGAATCACCAGATCATCTTGAACGTTCACAACGCAGCTTCGTGTTCGTGAACCAAACCTATCTCTTCTTGTAAATATCTTGACGATGGCCGATGCTGTGGATGATGATGACTCGTTCGCTACGAACGATCTCGAAGATGATTCGATACGCCCCTTCTCGAAGCTTGTAAAGACCGTGTAGACCTCCTTTGAGCGGAAACAGTTTGGTGGAGTCGACGTTCCCAGAAAGCCAACGGATACGTTGAACAATACGCTCACCGGTAAGCCTGTCGAGTTTCCCGAGCTCTTTGGTGGCTGATTTGAGGATGCGGATAGAGTACACGCGGTTTATCCGAGGCCGAGCCGCTTTGACACTGCGCTAAAATCTTCGCCCCGTTTTCCTCCGACGACAGATTTCTTCTGCCGGACGAGACGTTTGCGGACATTCTCTTTCAGCACAAGGCCCTCATCAGGGTCGCCGAAAAGCTCAATCAGCTTTTGCTCGACTACGTTCGAGAGCATCTGGCTGAACTCCTTCTTTGTCATCTGGGCAACTGTGGAAGCCATAAGGATCTCCTTTCGCAATATAGATAGCCAAACTTCACTTCATCCGCAATTGGCACACCCCAACCGACTACTCCACCACCCTCCTCGCCCCAAGGAATCGATTCTTGTAGTAGGTGCTCTCAAGCGAGGAGATCGTCACCCCAGAAATCACACTTGCGTGGACGAAGAGATCGTCTTCGATGTAGATACCGACGTGCGACGGCTTTCGCCCTGTTGTGTTGAAGAAGACAAGATCGCCGAATTGAAGGTCGATCTTATCCACCGGCGTGCCCATTTGGTACTGCTCTTTCGTTGAACGGGGGAGCTGTTGTTTGACAGCAGAAGAGTAAATGTTGCATGTCAAGCCGGAACAATCTACACCCTCCCTGGAATTGCCACCGTACTGATACGGAACGCCAAGGAATGAGACAACATCCAGCAGCAGCTCATCTCTGTTCAATCCTTGGGGAGTAATGTTGATGTAGGCAGACTTTTGAGAGAGTTTCTTTTGCAGGCTCGTAACATCCACCTTCTTATCGTCTTCCTTTGCCGTTTCCTCTCTGATCTTCGATGCAAAACGGAATTCATCTTCATCCTGCACGATGTGCTCGGTGCGGGTGTCGGATGAACGGAAGCGGGGGGAAGAAGAGGAACAACCAAGGAGGAGAAACGCAAGGCCGAGAATAGATGGACCCGCGAGCACCATGCGGCTGTGGCTGCGTCTTAGCATGGACTAAACATACAAAACAGAAGAGCCTCCGTCAACCGCAAAAGAAAATTTCCAAATCCTTGACAAACGGCTTTTCGCGTCTTATATTGCTGCGAGCCGAGGATGAAAACCAGCGAACGGGGACTAGCCATTACGTTCAATGCCCGAACGCAACCCTCGTCCTGCTTCTGCTTCTGCTTCTGCTTCTGCTTCTGCTCTTTGTTAGAATTCTTGAAAGGGTTAGTTGGAATGGACAAGTACGTCGCAACGGTTGGTCTGCTTCTGGCTCCCGTTGACGGAAAATACACTTGCACTCGTTCATCTGAGAAAGGAATGATGATCGTCCTCATCCTCACGCTAACCGTGAGCATGTGTTCTCTCTCGTGCAAGAAGGACTCGCCCCCTGAGCCACCAGGCACCAAGCCCGGCAAGCGGGACTATATGTGGACGGTGGACACGATCAGTTATCCCGGCAGTTTCCAAACAACGATGAGAGATATTTGGGGGAGTGCTCCAAACAACGTGTACATTGTTGGGCACAACGACCAACCTGGACCGGGAACCATGTTCAGATACGACGGAACGCGCTGGAGAACAACTGGCTTCCATGCAGCCGAAGGTGGAAGAATCGCCGGACCGGTGAGCCTCTCGGCTATCTATGGGACTGGCCCTAGCGACATCTATGCGGTTGGTCAGCGATTTCAGACCAACCCAAACCCACCTCCCAACTTTTTGGACTCAAGCCTGATCATTCATTTCGACGGCTCACAGTGGAGTGAAGTGCAACTACCTCGGCGCGGACGGCAGTTGGTTGGAATTACCGCTACTAGCTCACTCACGCTTTGGGCTGGGGGAACCTATGGATCTTTGTACCGATACGCCGGAAGTTCCTGGCGGTTCTATCAAACCGATACATTGTTCTGGTTCTCAGAATTCGACGCTGACCAGAATGATCATTTTGCGCTTGCCTATACTCCAAGCCCTCTAATCCAGTCCCCCTCGAGGTATTTCCTTCTCCGGTGGATCGAGCCTGTTTGGGAGATCGTGGATTCGTTTTCGGTTTCTCCGGGCTATGTAGCAAGGTTTGGGAATGTGGATTTGAGCAACATTGGTGGAGCACTTTACAGTGCAGGTGATGGAGTGTTCAAGAAAAACAGTTCGTCCTGGTTAAAGGTTCTGGACTCATGGCCATATCCGATCTACGGCCTGGATGGAACTCGTGCAGAGCAGGTATTTGCCGTGGGCGAATCAGCGTCGATCTATCACTTCAATGGAGTTGATTGGAACAAGTATCAGCAGTTCTTTCGCGATGGAGTATACTGCAGCGCGGTATGGTGTACAGAGGAAGAGGTGTTCGTTGTGGGAACAGACGGAAACAGAACCTTCGTCTATCACGGCAAATAGAACAACCTACGGAGGTTACTCCAAACAAATGTCTCGAGAAACACAAACCGGAGCAAGATGAGTTCGGCATCCCGCCCCGGCGATGATGCAAAGAGCATAGGGCTCAGGCTGGAAACCTGTTGCGCGCTTCAGGCTGGCGAACTTTACGCTCATCCGCTGTTGCACGCACCCGTTCTCTTTGCGTCTTCAATGTAACCAACCGAGCGCAGATTCACAAACTGACTATGGAGCACACACCATGAAAGCGCTCACAAAGCTTTTGTTCTTGCTCACTGGCTGCTTCGTTGTTTTCGGCGTGTCACATTCGGCCTTGGCGGATCAACAGATCTGGTTCTTCCATCCGACAAACGGTGAAACAAGATACTTGGAACCAGGAGTCCCTGGTATTGGTGTTTTCTGGGCCATCAACTTCGTTGCAATCGGTCCTCCCGCCTATTACGATTGGAAGACCAAAGTGAAGATTGACAACGGTCCTTGGATTGAGAACGTTCTTTCTGGCACAACAAGCCCGCTGGGACCTGGGGTACACTACTTCGCAGTTGAACTGTGGGAAATGACAATTAATGGGCAGTGGTATCAAACCGGCACGGACAACATCAGCATCACCATCGTGCCCAAGTATAACGTGACGTTCAAGAATGACTTCGCTCTTCAGCCAAACGGTGCCAACGGACAGATCAAGGTTGGTGATTGGGGATCAAGACCAACACGCACTTCCCCCTACATCGAGGCGGTTCCCCAGAACGGCACGCGAGCGATGGAAGCATTCAACCAGGACTATCAGGCGCCCGGTGAGCAGAACTACTTCAGGGTTTATCAGAACTGGAGCAAGAATCAGTTACCTTTCAACTCAGCGAATCCTGTACAATCTGATCCGGTACTTGGGACGACAGACTACCGAGCCAACTTCTCGAAGCAGTTCAATGTGAGTGTAACAGCGGCATCGTATGTTGAGCCTGGATCTGGAGGGACCTACAAAGTCAACGGCACAAACATAGGCTCAACATGGCAGGGGACGTTCTTGCAGTATTCCACAACCCCCATCACGCTCGAAGCCGTTCCCCCTTCCGGCGAATGGGTGTTTGCGGGCTGGAGCGACAACTCGCCTGACAAATATACCAATCCGCGCCAGCTCATCCCAACCGATCACACTACGCTCTATGCAACGTTCAAGCTGCATCTCAAGTCAACATCAGGTGCGGTAACTGCCCCCAGCAGCCAGCGCAAACTTGTTCGGGACGCAAATGGCGCCTACCACATGGTGTACGAATCAGCCGGGCAGATTTTCCTGACAAGCTCGGGAAACGGAGGCAGCACATGGTCACCAGAGCGACAGATCAGTGACGGAGACCCTGTGATCATCAACTGGACACCATCGCTCACCTACCAGTATCAGGACCACACCCTGTACATCGTGTGGGAGGGAGTGTTGGGAACCGAACATGCCATCCTCTATTCGACATTGAACCTATCAAGCGGCTACCTGCAAGGACCAAACAATATCGAGAGCATGTTCAATGAGGCCGAGTTCTACGCAAATCCTGTGATTGCCACAGGCACTGTGAGCGGTCAATCGTATGTCTTCGTCGTATACTATGACAATACCCGGAACGCTATGATGGGTCACTCCTGGGGGAGTGGTGGGGATGGGTCAAGCACAAGTGTTGTATTACGGGAAGGAGTGTCGCAGTTTTCGCTGGCCCCCCTTTCTGGCGGCCAGTTGGTGTGGCATCTCGCATGGGTGGAGAACTATTCCATTTACTATAGCGCAGTCCCCGTTGCTTGGCCTCCTGTCCTCGGCGCGGTGGAGATCGTTGGTGCTGCCGCAGGAATGGTCACACACCAAAGCCCCTCGATTGCCACACTGATTGGATCGCCTGCTAGCACGGGTGTTGCATATGTCACCAATTATGGATGGTTTCCGTGGTCGCCATCCAGCGTCACCTATCGCCAACGGCATCATTCGGGATGGAACATATACCCCACAATGAGATGGAGCCCGCAATTCGGCGGTTGGCGGTTGGAGAATCCGAGTCTTACAGGACATCATAACTCTTTGGACGTAGCCATTGCTTGGCAAGACGCTGACCAGGTCGTTTCAGTCGCCGGTCAGTCCAACAATGCATGGACAGATCCCACAGTGATCGCCACCGGCTACGATCCCATGGCAAGTATCGGCTGGTCGGCCTCCACCAACAGTGAGGTGGTGCTCTCCCGTGGTTCGTTATCGCCGTACGCCATCACGGCTTCGCAAGTCATACGAGGGGCTTCACCAGGCGATGAACCGATGTTGACTGTAGAGGGTCGAGGCGGCACTGTCCGGTTTGCCCGGGGAAGACTACAGTGTGTTCTGCTGGAAGCGAATGTAAGCAATGCTCAGATCGGGTTCAGACGTTTACCTGACACGCTTCGCATGGGTCGAAGTGAATTTGAATCGGCTCTTGCGACAAACGCATTCTTGGGAACTGGAACACTCAATGTGCGCGTGTTGTTTTCTGCTGGCGGCGAGTTGCCTCCAGCGGCGGGCTTCCGCGTGCTGCTCCAAGATGCGCGCAGTGACCAGACGTTGGCCGAGATGCGACGCTTCAGTAGTGTGAGAGATACTGTCTTGACACTGACTGTGCCACTGCATTTTGGCAACCGCCAAGTGAAGGTGCGGCTGCAGCCGCTTGGCACGGAGTCGGCATCGGACTTCCAGGTCGAGCACTGGATCCTCTACGATGTTGGTCAGAATGCGAGCCTGGCAAAGGCAACGGGACAGGTCTCAACAACTGTGAACCTACTTCCATCCACGTACGCACTGCACACAAACTACCCCAACCCGTTCAACCCGACAACCGAGATCAAGTTCGATCTCCCCGTCGCCGGCAATGTCTCGCTGGTCGTCTATGATGTGCTCGGTCGGAAAGTTGTCGAGTTGGTGAATGAGTACCGTGAGGCGGGCTACCACTCGGCCACATGGAACGCTGGCGCTCAAGCAAGCGGCGTGTACTTAGCGCGGTTTAGCGTCACTAATGAGAGCGGAAAAGTTGGGTTCTCGAAGGTCAGTAAGCTAGGAGTCTGTCCGAGTAATGATCGAGCAACTCCAAAGTGGGGATTCATTGTTT
>CAYHRX010000134.1:0-8219 GCA_964359075.1 uncultured Chitinophagales bacterium | reverse complement strand
GAGGCTCACGAACACTGCTTGAGGACCGGCAGAAGCAAGGGGAAGGACTTTTTCCTGTCCGCGAAGCTCGACCAGTGCCGAGAGGAACAGGCCGCATGAGACTATGGTGATTGCATACTGTTGCATGGCACGTCCTCCTTAGTTTCCGCTGCAAGAACCGGTGGCAAGACTCAGGTCTTTCCCGCCGCCGCTGTCCAGGTGCATGAGAGCCTTGAACTTCAGATCGAACCCCTCGTCAAAGATCGTGTACTTGCATCCACAACCATCGAGGTCGCAGCCATAGAACTTCTGCACGATCTTCGCTGACAGTCCGAACCCTCCGCACCCATCCAGGTTGAACGTCCCGGAGCCGGTGTTGTAGGATCCGCTGAATCCAAGCTCAACCCTTGCGTCGGCCTTCAACTCCGTGCAGGTGAGCGAGGCCATGGAAAGATATGCATGAACAAAGGCCATGGCTCCAATTCCGTACTCCGATCCGCCCGCGTCGAAGCCTTTCCACAGCCTGACGTCTGCACCGGCTTTCACGCCGAACTTGGCCGATGCAATGATCAGGTCAATGTCAATGTCCGGCACGATCACTGGAACGGCGACTGCACCCGAGAAGAGGAAGCCGCTGATGCTTGTCTCAAATGATTGTGGCAGTTTCTTGTTGTAGGACGTCTGCTCGAACTTCTCTTTAACGCTTGCAGTCATCGTGGGGTAGTCGCCGAAGAGCATTGCCGCGTTGCCGCCGCCGATGCCGGGGACGGTCAACACACCACCTGCAATGAAGTACCACCCCGACCCATCGATGACGCACTCTGCAACGGCGTTCTGGAGGCCGAGTCCGCCGAATGACTTATTGATCGTCATGTCTCCGGTCAGACGTTGGTTCTCGAAATCGTAGCGCCAGTTCATGCCTCCGAACGGTGTCGGGATGTTCTTGACGGAGATCTCCTGCCCCGATGCCGTGATCTCACCGACCACGGTGAACGTGAGCCGCTTCTTGTCGTCTGTGATTCCCTTCGTTCCATTCAGATCGCCGGAGAACCAGAAGTTGGTCCAGTCACCGCTCGCCACGTGCATGTTGCCGGTGACGTCCACGAGGCTCGTCTTTGGAGCGCCAATGGGAAGCGTCTGCTTCGGTGTTGTCTCTACCCACACAGATGTGGAGTCTATGGTGTGGTGAAGCCAGACAATCAATTCGAACTGCCCTTCCTCAGCCACGGTGCCCTGGGCAACAAATCCCTTTTCGGCGAGCTTCTGTGTTTGCGCCTGTTGCGCGGTGAATCCGTACTTCATCTGAACGTCATTCGTGGCAATCGTGATCGGAACCGGCACCATCCGGAAATTGATCTTCCCCGCCGCGCCTTTGCTGTAGTGGATCGCGGCATTCAGCGCACCGGCTTTTGGGATCTCCAGTGTCAGGCCGCTGATCTCCACAAAGTCAGGGTAGACGCCCACCATATCCGGAAAGAGCTTGGCAACCTTGTAGATCATGATCGGCTTGCTGATTGGTGAGAACTGCTCCTTCCCCTTGCTCGTGAGCCGGATGGCCTCCATCTCAATCTTGTCGCCTTCTTCCATCCCTGGAAGATCGGTGAGGTACGCGCACGGCTTGCCGACACCGTTGGAGGCAAACACGTACCACTCCGACTTTGTGCCGTCGTAGTTCAGGATCGGATCTGCCGTGACCGTGAGCGGAAGAATGCCGCCGACGCTCATCGACTTCAGATCGAACTGACTGTTGGCAAGTTTCGTCGGAGTGACGCTCAGTTGCTTGATGGGGATATCAAGCTTGCCGGTCTTCAACACTCCCTGCAGGATGTTGATGTTGCTCTGATGGAAGTACCACTTGGTTGCTTGCAGCGTCCATTGATCGAGTCCAAACGAGATGGCCTTGTTGCCGTTGATTGGCTCGATGCCGTTCTTATGCACGCGAACATCACCGATGTCCATGTTGATGTCAGCGGGGGTCACGTGCTCGATGTTCGAGTGCAGCACGGTGCGTAACCGGACTGTGTCTTTGAGGACGAATGAGTTGCTCGGATCTGCCGTGCCGGGGAACCCATTGAGCGTGAAGTGGAGCGAATCCCCTGACTCGCTGACGGCATGCAATCCCTGCGGAGCGTTCACCGGGTTGGTGCCACTCGCAGTGATGGTGGGGATCACCAACTTCTGCTGGTTGTTGAGGACTCCCGGCGCGGCAAGGTAGAACCCATCCCAGTTGCCAACGCTACCTCCGGTGTTGAATTGATTCTTCTTCACAAACACCCTGCCTTTGATGACGCCCAATCCACTTCCCGGATCGTCAAGATAAATCCCGAGGTTCTGGTCCTTCTGTTCACTGTTGAACGTGTCGTACACTCTCAGGTCAAGTGAGTTCTGGTTCGTGGACAGCGGAACCTTGGCCGGCTGCGCAATCGGGACGCCCTTGCTGTTCAAAGCCGACCCGGGTTTGATCTCCACGTTTGTGAATGTCAACATACTTGGTGACAACGGATCGCTGGGGACGCTGAACTGTCCGTTGGCCGGGAAGTCTGCAAAGCGTCCGGAGACTTGCACCTTGCCACCAGCGAGTTCATTGAGCGTCTGCAGCTCAACAGGGAAACCCATCAACTTCGTGATATCCATGCCGCTGTAGACGGTCAGGAAGAAATCAACCCCCGTCTTGCCTGCTGTGGTTGTCACGACGTTCACCGAGTCCCCGACGATTGTCGTATCCAGTGAAGGCTTCGTTGCCCACACGGTGAGGGGCGCACCGATGGGGACATTCGGAAGCAGATACGTTCCATCCATTCCGGTTTCTGTTTCTATCTTCGTATCATTGGAACCAAGATCGATGAAGACTCTCGCCTTATCAACCGGAGTCTTATCCTTGCCGACATACACATGTCCGGAAATGAATGTCGCCTTCTTCATACCAACAGGCTCAAACTTCCAGTACCTTGAGACGACATGCTGCATGGTGTGGAGCTTCTTCTCGTAGTACTTCCCCGTGGGTGCTGTGGCGATGAACGTGAACTGCGACGCATCATTTTCGAATTCGAATTTCACCTCACCTTTTTGATCCGTCATTGCTTCAAGGTTGAGATCCTTGATCCTGACTTTCGCCCCCTGAATCTTCGGCCAGACGGCAAAGGGCATGTTGGGTGTTTCCTCCCGAACCATCAGGATGATCTTGTGCTTCTTCCTGTAGACGGTGAATGTCCCCAGATCAACATTCTCCTGGTTGATGGTGACGAAGGTGGTCTCGCGAAGGTAACTCTGATTCATCGGGTCGATGATTACCCTCTGAGGGACGGGCAATCGCTCCACCTGTGTTTGAAATGCCGCCGGAAGCCATTTGAACGTGTTCGGGTGCATTGCGATGGACTTCGCCTGCACAGCCAGGCTATTGCCGATCGTGATCCAACTGTTCGCACCTTCCCCGGACTCATCCACCACTTTGCCTTTGACGGTTGCACCCGGCTCAATCTGGATGTTCTCGTCAACCCATTGGTCGCCAAGCTTCATGACGGCGCCCGTGGCCGGTACTGCGAACTTCCTCTCCTTGTATCCCGTCTTGGTGATTCTCAAACCTCGCACAGGTCCGATCGGGTTTCCATTCGCGTCAAATAGCGAAAAGAGAAATGGGAACCTGAACCTCCCATCAGGAGGCGTGATCGCCTTTCGTTCCTCAGTCCAGAACGCCAGAGCGAGCTTCATAAGCTGTACCTTCGCTCCGTGGACCGGCTCTCCGGTTACCGCACGCACCACCCTGCCGCGCACCACAGGCATCAGCGGCGTCGCCACAAGGTCGGTCCCAAACACTTTGTACTTGTATTCATCATTGAACGTCGCTTCGTCTTGTGGATTCTCGAACTGCGTCTTCGCCAGCGAAGCCTTGTAGTTGAACTTGCCTTGCGACGTGTCTGTGACAGCAAAGAGATGATACTGGTCATTCGGTCCGACGTTCTTGACAAGCCGCCTGAAGATGAACGTGCCGTCCTCTCCTGCTTTCCCGCTTGAGATTCCTGTGCCGATCACCTCCATACCGAACATAGATGCTGCCGTGTCGGGGCGGGGCTTCCCCTCATCATGAGGGACGAAAAGTGGACGGGTCTTTCGCAGGAGGTACACTGTCATCCCGGCCAGTGGAGCGTGCGTTGCCTGAATCTCGATGTTTGGGTGCGGCACTACTTTGACCCTTAGTGCGTAGCTCCTCACGTATGCGAAGACGTTGCCCAGGTTCTTCATCTCTCCGGGCTTCACATGGATGTCCGTGGTTGGACTGAGATAGTATGGGTTCTCAACGACGATGCGGTATGCGCGGTACAGGTCTCCTTTGTAATAGTCATAGAATTCCCCGCCGGTTGATCCGGAGAGTTGATCCTTGACGATGAGTCCGGTCGTGTCGTAAGTCCAGAAGTTGAATAGGAACTTGCCATCAGATCCGGTCTTCGCCGTTGCGAGGACCTTGTCCTTGTCATTGAACATCGCAGCGGTGAGTTCGTTAGCGGGGACGACGAGGCTTCCAGTTACGTTCGTCGTCTTGCTGTAGGTAACGTGCTGCTTGTACTTCAGCACGTACTTCACCACGAGCTTGATGCTGACATTTGCGAGAGGCTTGCCAAATGCCTCGCCGGGATCGGCAAACTCATAGTGCAGCGTCCCGCTGACGAAGACATTCCCGAGTGCGATCTTGATGCCCAGCTTGTAGATGAGTTGCCGTACACTGCTTTTGAGCACTGGACTTCCGGTTGCGGCGTTCAGTGCTTCGACCCGCCACGCGTACTTCGCACCATATTGGAAGGACACTGCTGTCCCCGGTTGCGTCAACTTCGTAGATCCCGGAACGGTCTTTTGGAAGAGAGCGAGATTTGCGTCGATCGCTTGCTCAGGGGATTGACCGGATTTGATTGCAACAACCGTGATGCGGTAGTTGAATGCCTCGCCGGCTTTCGGTGTATGCGACCACGAGAACGTCGGTGTTGATGTCTTCACTTCGGCATTGTCGGCGGGCAACTGCAGCGTAATGAAGCTGGGGAACGACAACTTTGGTCCGGTCTTCAGCGAGAACATGAACACCTCGCTCTTTCCCTCGTTGCGCGCTGCCGGCGTTCCAGACGCATCAACGGCCTGCACTTGCCAGGCGAAGCCCAGTGCTCCGGGTGAATTGGAGAACGGCGGATTTGCTGGTCCGTAGAAGTATGCAGAAGCCGTGACTGCCTGCTTGAACAACGGAGAGTTGTGTTCAATGGCATTCTTTGGCGTCTGTCCCTGGAAGATGGGAACAATCGTCAATCTGTAGAGAGCCTGAACGCCCACAGTCACGAAGACCGGCGTCCATGTGAACGTTGGCAGTGTTGTGGCGGCAATAGAGGCATTGTCATCCGGTGTTAGTAGTGTTGGAGGATCAGGGATGACGATCATGAATGGCCTGCACACCGGCCCGGTTGAAGTCAACGGCGCCCCGCTCTCCGCGAGCAGAGTGATGCAGAACTGGTAGGTTCCTTCAGGCAGACTGTTCGTCGTCATCATGATGTTCTTCACGCCTTCATCGACCGAGACAGCGTCGGTGTTCACCAGGTCAGGGCCGCTTCTTACTACGGTTCCGCCGGCAGGCAGGTTGAACCGCGGCATCTTTGGGTGGTTGTCCTTCGAGCTGGCAACTACCTTGCCCTTGTCGAGGTCCTCGATGGTGAAGGATGCCCGCACGTTCTGATAGGTTGTCCCGCTTGTGTTGATGATGATTGCCTGCACCAACGTCTTGTCTTTCTCCCACGCGGACAACTGCGATGGCATGGGAGTCTTGAGGGTAAGTGTCAGACTCACCTGAGCGCACAACGAATGAACGCCGAAAAACGTTACAAGTATGATGGTAAGAGGGCGAGACATGCATACCTCCGTGAATAACAATGGGACAGCGTATTCAAAGATGACCCTGATGTTCACATGAACTGCCGGTACCGTCGCAGTGTAACAGGTATACAAGACGAAGCTGGTTTTCGTCGAGAGGGTCGTATCTCCGCACTGAAGAGCAAGCGGCGGGAAGCCGGCTGGTTGGTATGCATGAAGGAACAGAAGCAACAAAGAATCAAAGGCTGGCAAGCCTTGGAACAAAGCTACAGAGTAAGAAGTAGAAAATCAACAAGAACCAAGAAAAAAGGCATTCCGCCCAGCTGACGAAATGCCTCAGTCCCTGACCACAAATGCAGGGATCTATCTCAAAAGCAGAGCTTTCTTCACGTCCACAAAATGGCCCGCTTCAAGTCGATAGAAGTACAGTCCACTTGCGAGACCTGAAGCATCAAATGTCACCGACTTGTGCCCGGCATTCTGAACCCCGTCCACCAGTGTTGCCACTTCTTTCCCCAGGAGGTTGAAGACCTTCAGTATGACGTGCGACTGCGTTGGCAGATTGTAACTGATCGTGGTTGCTGGATTGAACGGGTTCGGATAACTTTGTGCAAGCTCGAATGAATACGGCAAGAAAGGTTTCTCATCGACAACCGTCGGGTTCGTTCCACCAAGCACAAGGTTGGAGTTGATGGTGTATGTGTTTGGAGGGATGTTGATCGTTCCCTGTGCGGCGGTGAAACCTGTCCTGTCGCCAAAGAGCGTGACCTGACCTACGGGCAGAGCGTCCATCGAGTAGTTTCCGATGCCATCAGAAACGCCGTACCCAACTGTGCGACCGTCGGATGCTCGTGCAATGACTCTGCCGCCGGCAATTGGCGGACCGTTGAGAGCGCTGACATATCCGGTAACTCGGGTGAGTCCGGGGCTGACGACTGGGACAATTCCGACATTGATGTTGGAGATCGTTCCGCCGACGATGATCGAGTCAGCTTGCTGCCAGCTAATCACGCCGTACGCACCCTCTTTGTAGAACCCTGGGGCGAAGTTGCTATACGGCACCGCAAGCACATTGTACACGCCGGGAATAACGCGGATGAGATCATAGTTCCCCAATGAGTCAGAATGCGCGAACAAGGTAGTTGACGGCGGTTGTGTGCCCGGAGGTTTTGGGAACAAGATTACGCGCGAAGGCACGGGTTGGCCTGTGGAGTCTCGAACAGTGCCACGCACGCTGTTGAACACATCCGGGAGTATCTCCAGAGAGAAGCTAATTCCGCTCGTATCACGGCTGACGATGATGATATCTGCCTGTGTCGGGTCTGGTTTGTTGTTGAAGTACTCCGGGCGGTATCCATTCTTCGCGGCAACCGCGATGTAGTTCATCCCTGCGGGAAGAGAAGCACGGTACTGGCCGGTGGAATCTGTCTGACCCGACCAGATCACACCCCGCGTGTATCCGAGACCGGGTACAACGCGAGCCTCGCTGCCAAGACCGGGCGTCTGTCCTGTTGTAGCGGCAAAGTAGTTCATATCCTGCATAGTGCGCATAAACACCACTGAGGCGCCGGAGATTGGATCGCCGGAAGAGTTCCGGACGGTGCCAGACACGGAGACGTTTCGTGGAGGTACGAAGCTTGCCAACCCAAAATCGGCAACTGAAGTTCCGTTGTTGTTCACTCGTACCGGAGTAGCTCCCGATGGCTCCGGGGCGTTGTTGTACCACTCCGGACGGTACGGTGAATGCCATGAAGGTTCGGCTCGAATGAAATACGTTCCCGTGTCTACTTCTACCGAGTAGAGTCCCGATAAGTTGGTGACTGTCGGCGCCGACCAGTACGGCTGGAAGTTCAGACGATGGACACGTATTCTGACATTAGGAATCGGTTGCCCGCTGGCATCTGCAAGGACGATACCGGTGATCCGTCCGTGAGGTCGAGTGTTCGTTACTGTAACGCGCGCAATGTTACTGCGTGGACTCTCAATGAGGGTGGATTCCCTGTATACAACAGAAGTCACATAGTAGAAATATGTGTTGGAGAAGAGCACCTGACGGTCCGGATACGTGGGCATATGCGTCCAGCCGGCATACTCGAAGTTCAGTGAATCGCCCTCGGAACGATACACTCTATAATACCAATACTGTGGTCCCGGCGGCACGTGCCAGGAGAGCATGACAGTGGGCGCATTGACGGGCATGTTCTGCGCGACAAGGTTAGTGGGCGTGGGAGGCGTCTGGCCGAACGCCTCCGTCAACGAAACAACGGAGACACAGAGTACAAGATAGAGGGTGCGCTTCATCTGACTGTGATAAGGTCGCAAGGAATGTGAAGTGTCCTGGACGCGAACACCAACCCGTGGAAATATACCCAATTTCCACAGAAGAGACAATACCATAT
>CAYHRX010000133.1:0-8239 GCA_964359075.1 uncultured Chitinophagales bacterium | reverse complement strand
CAGCTCACCGGCAATCTTGTACATGTTGGGGATCATCAGCAGCAGACCCTGCGAGGCAGTGAACGTTGTGGATAGGGCGCCGGTCTGCAACGCACCGTGCACCGCACCTGCAGCGCCACCTTCGCTTTGCATCTCAGTTACCGAGGGTACCGCGCCCCACAGGTTTTTCCGTCCCTGTGCCGACCACTCATCGGCCCATTCACCCATGTTGGATGAAGGAGTGATAGGATATATTGCGATGACTTCGTTCAGCTTATGTGCAACATATGCGGCGGCTTCGTTTCCGTCGATCATTACGTAGTTACGCTTGGGGATTTGATCCATGATTCGATGACTCGTGATGAGGTTGTTTTTGCCTGAGCCTTGGGTCAGGAGCTACTTCAACTGACCGTTTGAACGCAAATGCCATTCCACGAAGAAACAGTGGATTTCGGGCAGATTTCGATGAAAAGATCGGAGTAAAAGACCCGTTTTCTCATTCTTGAAAAGGCTGAGAATTCGTTTTCCAAAAGAGAGAACACGCCAGAACTGCATGGCGCGTGATTGACTTTCGGTGCAACACATCATGCACCCTGCATGATATGCGTCGCGACTTCTTCTGCAGCTCTCTCGACTTCCTCCGAAAGCCTCACGCCGGCAGCAAAGTTCTTCCCTTCAATCCCATAGAGCATGAGTCGGGGTGGAAGCTGGTTAAGTGCGCGGGCAAGCTCAATGGCTTCAGCGACGCCAAATGCGTGAGACGAGTAGTGGATAAACGCGGAAGGGATGGTCTGTGTGCGAGCGTCAAACTGATGGATGGTACCTGGAACCGAGCCTGACGACGCCGCATCGATGATGACGACGTTTCCTGCATCCTTCCATGCCTCAATCAGAGCAGCACCTTCGCCACTCTCTTCACGCACCACCACAGCGGGCACGTTCATCGCCTCGATCTTCCTCGCGACAACAAGCCCCACCCCATCGTCGCTACGGTACCAGTTACCGACACCGATAACCAGCATATCCGCTTCACTCCCTCTCGATGTGCAACCTCAGGAAATGCGTTGCACACGAGATGCATGGGTCGTAGTTCCTCACCACTTGCTCGCATTGCCACGTGAGCTGTTCCTGATTCAGATCCACATGACGCTCAACGTAGCGGCGCAGGTCGTTCTCGATTGTCTTCTGATTCTGAGAAGTTGGGGGGACGATCTTGGCTTCGAGGATTGTGCCTTTGTCGTCAATGCGATAGCGATGGTAGAGAATGCCTCGTGGGGCTTCCGTACAACCATAGCCAACGCCGGCGCGAGGTTTCACTTCCACAGAGGGCCTCTGGGGCATCTCATACTGCCCGATGATGCGGAGCGCTTCCTCGCACGCGAAGACAGTCTCAACACTCCTCACAACAATACTCTTGAACGGATTGCGAACCGACGTTCCCAGTCCAGCGGCCTCCGCCGCCTCCCTTGCCATCGGTGTGAGCTTCTTGTAGTTCACGTTGTACCGTGCAACAGGCCCAACATGATACGAACCGCGTTCCTTATGCATGGAATGCAATGCGTTGGAGTGCTTCACGTGTTCTTCCTGGAAGTTGTCTTCGTACTCCTTCAACGCAATGTTGAGTCCGCGGGTCGAGACGAGCCGTCCTTCGTTGAATGGATACTCGTCAGGATGACTGAGTGCGACGAACTCATAATCCTGGTCAAAGTCAGGAAAGTTGAGTGTTGCCACCCATTGCACCGTCTCAACCGCGGCATCACGCGCCCACTTCAGCCGCTCGGCAATCGGTGCAAGCTCCTGACGCGTCGGCACTCTATAGAAACCTCCGACACGAACATTGATCGGATGAATCTCCCTGCCGCCAATGAGCGTGACGAGGTCATTGCCAACCTTCTTCAACTGCAAAGCCTTCTGCACAACCGCCGGGTGGTCCTTCGCAATCTGGATTGCATCGGCGTAGCCGAGGAAATCCGGCGCATGCAGCATGTACACATGCAGCGTGTGGCTCTCGATCCACTCGCCACAATACAACAGCCGCCGCAGTGCGCGTAACTGGCCTGTCACGGAAACTCCACACGCGTCCTCCATTGCATGGACTGAACTCATTTGATATGCAACGGGACAGATACCGCAGATGCGTGACGTGATATCGGGAGCTTCCGTGAAGTTGCGACCACGCAGGAATGCTTCAAAGAACCGCGGCGGCTCAAAGATCTTCAGCTTCACGTCCGTGACTTCTTTCCCACGGATCTTCACGTGCAAGGCGCCTTCGCCTTCGACTCTTGCAAGGTAATCTACTTTGATGGTTCTACTTTTCATGTGCTTCGCTCTCTTTTCGGAATGGCTCCGCATACGCATTAAACGTCCGGAATGCCCGCTGGATGTTTGTGTCATCAACACCCAGCAATGCCCACCACTCGCTCAACGATGATGTGTTCGGCATCTCCTTGGGTCCAAAGCATGCAAAGCAGCCGCGGTTGTAGGATGGGCAGAGCGCATTACATCCAGCTTGCGTAACGGGGCCGAGGCAGGGCGTACCGCCGGCAACCATCACGCACGGCGTCCCCTTGCGTTTGCACTCAATGCAGACGCTGTACGGCGGAGTGTTCGGCTTGCGTCCGTTGAGAAATGCGCTGAGCACTTCAATCAGCTGGTGCTTGCTGATGGGACAACCTCTGAGCTCGAAATCGACAGACACGTGGTCAGCAATCGGCGTGGACTTGTTGAGTGTCTCGATGTACGATGGATTGGCGTACACGATGGAGGTGAACTCCCGGACATCTTTGAAGTTGCGCAGCGCCTGGATTCCTCCTGCCGTGGCACACGCACCGATGGTGATGAGGAACTTCGATACCTTGCGCACTTGGTGGATACGCTCGGCATCGTGCGGCGTTGTGATGGAGCCTTCGACGAGCGAGATATCGTACGGGCCTTTCACAACCCGGCGTGACGCCTCCGGGAAATTTGCAATATCAATATGCTCGGCCACTGCAAGCAGCTCATCCTCACAGTCGAGGAGACTCAGCTGGCAGCCATCGCACGAGGAGAACTTCCAGACAGCGAGTTTGGGTTTTGACGTTGGTGGCATGGCTAGATCTCTCGCAGTGAGAACAATTGCTGAATCTTGTCGTACCTGAACACGGGCCCATCCTTGCAGACAAACACATGGCCGAGCTGGCAATGGCCGCAAAGTCCGATGGCGCATTTCATGTTCCGCTCCATCGAGACGTAGATATCGGGGAGGGGGACGCCGCGCTTGGTCAGCTCGAGGATGGTGTAGCGCATCATCACCTCGGGGCCGCAGACCAGCGCAGCCGTGTTGGCCGGATCGAACGGAGCTTTCTTGATCAACGTTGTGACGACTCCAACGTTGCCTCGCCACTCTTCCATCGCCCGGTCAACGGTGATATGCACCTCCATGTCGAAGCGCGAGCGCCAGCGCTCCAGCTCATTCTTGTAGAGAATGTCTGCCGGGCTGCG
Source organism: uncultured Chitinophagales bacterium (assembly GCA_964359075.1). Lineage (GTDB taxonomy): Bacteria > Bacteroidota > Ignavibacteria > UBA10030 > UBA6906 > UBA11986. The sequence continues at coordinate 4,780 of CAYHRX010000133.1, read as the reverse complement.
CGTGCCGTAGAGGAGCACGACCTTCCCGTACTTCTCACGGTGGGCGAGCAACGAGTACACGGCCGGACGCAGTGGCGCCAATCCGATGCCTCCTGCAACAATCACCACATCACTCCCGACAACATCCTGCACAGGCCAAGGAGCTCCGAACGGTCCGCGCACGCCAATCACGTCGTTACGTTTAAGGTTCCGCATTGCTTTGGTCACTGCACCTACTGCGCGCGTTGTATGGATAAGGACACCGGGCTTCGCCGGATCGCCGCTGATGGAGATGGGGATTTCGCCAACACCGAAAACGTACAGCATGTTGAACTGCCCTGGCGAAAAGCTGAGGCCACCCCCATCCCCAGGCGGCACAAGCTCGACGGTGAACGTGTCGTGCGTTTCCTTCCGAACATTCTCTATCCTGAACAACTCCGGCAACATGGGATTCTGTATCACCCGGCTCTTCTCTTCTTCTATTTCAAGCGTGGGTTCCATAAAGATCCAAAAGTTGTAGTCGTGTCGCCTCCAGTCGCTGCTCGATGATGTGTGAGAAGCGCTTCAGGAGATCGTATCCCAAATCGTGGTCCTGTTCGCACTTGGTGCGCAGACACTTGCCATCCAGCGCAATCGCACGCACCAACTCAGTGGCTTTTGCGTCGAAGCGCCATTGATACGGCGGCACAAGCCATGACCATCCGAGCACGTCACCCTCTTCGATCGTCTGAATCGTGATGGGCCCCCGGTCCGGCGTGTAGACCTCGATGGCAACTCTTCCGTGACGGAGGATGAAGAACTTCTCGGCCTCCTCACCTTCATGAAAGAGATACTGCCCTCCTTCAAAGCGTACATTAGACGCACAGCCCGTGATGAGTTCCAGGTGGTGTGGCTGAAGCCCTTTGAGGAACGGACTCTCGGCCAGGGTTTGTTCAAGCGACTCCATGGTGGTTCACCTCCATGTTAGTGAATGAGTGGAGAAGTAGTGGTAGTAGATTCCTGTATTGCGCGCACCTCTTCCGTGATGTCGATCCCAACGGGACACCATGCGATGCAGCGTCCGCAGCCGACACACCCCGACGTGCCGAACTGGTCGATCCAGTTGGCCAGCTTGTGCGTGAGCCATTGGCGGTAACGTGACTTCGGACTCATCCTGATGCTGCCCCCGTGGATGTAGGAGAAGTCAACCGTGAAGCATGAATCCCACTTGCGCCACCGTTCGGCGTGGTCGCCCGTCAGGTCCGTTGTATCCTCCACCGTTGTGCAGAAGCATGTCGGGCACACCATAGTGCAGTTGGCGCATGCGAGACAGCGGCTCGCAACGACCTCCCATCGTGGGTGCTCAAGGTTGTGTTGGAGAAGTGATTTAATGTCGGTGGTGTCGAGCCGGCGCTTCATCGTCTGCGCCGTGCAATGAACGATATGGTTTGCTTCTTCAATCTGCGCATCTGTTGCGTCGCGATGCTGGACATCCTCCAACACCTCCGCTCCCTTCTTGCTACCGACTTCGACCAGGAAATAGTGGAGGCTGTCGTTGAGCACTTCCGTTAGAGAAAGGTCGAAGCCTCGCTCCGCTTTGGGCCCTGTGTTCATCGATGTGCAGAAGCACGTCTCTGCCGATTGAGAACAGTTTACAGCAACGATGAACGCCCGGTCTCGCAACGCCGCGTAATGCGGATCGGCATAAGGCCCCGCCATGAAGACCTTGTCCTGCACGAACATCGCGCTCAACTCACATGGTCGAACGCCGATGAACACATAGCGCTCCGGACGGTCATCGCCCACCGAAGTCTGCTGGGTCAATGAACCGTTGCTTCCTCCATCCACAAACACTACCCCCTCTTTGTTGCGCGATGCTGCAAAAAGTCGGAGGGCGGGAGGAAAGAGGAACTTCTTCCATGAATGCGGCCCAAGGTTATAGCCGAAGATCGCCTTGTCGTTTCGCCGCTGCAGTCGGTACTTGCCCGGCTCCTGCACATCACCCCATCCCACAGGCAAGTCGCCGGCACTCATGATTACATCATAGACCACTGCATTGTCACGAACCATTGGTCCAACAAGAGTATGGCCACGCTGTCGAAGCGACGCAAACAGAGATTCAAGAGCTGTCGGATCGATGATATGGAGGGTTGGAGAGTCCATTGTCAGATTGTCCTGGTGAAAGAATCGGCCTCATGTGCTTTCGCACAAATCGAAAAGCCCATACTGCGTTCAGGTACTCAGCGCCAATAATTGTGCCACTGGCATGCGCCCAATTCCGTTCATTAGATGCACGCACGAGACGCCCAATTGTCAAGCGTGATAAACGAATCAGTACGCCTCTCTCAAGTCTGTGCATGTACACTATTTCAACAATTGATTTCCCACAGAATGGACCAGAGATGCATCCGTAAAAGTGGGGGGATGAAAAGGCAAAAGGTTTGTCGTAAGATGGAAGTGTCAAGAAACATCTTAGGAGACAAACCCTATGCATACAGCATGTGGCAACGAAAAGCTATAGAAGTATGGTGAAGAAGTCAAGCAGTTTGAGGTAGGACGCTTGATTTTCTCCTGCTCTTGCCATACCATAGAAGTAGTAGTTGGAAGGAGGTTTCCATGAACACTCCCGCCACAGACAAACGACTTACCTACCTTGCTGAAATCCTGGACGTACTGCGTTCTACCAACCAGCACGAAGAAGTCCTCCATCTGATTGTTGACCGTCTCGTCCGTATCTATAAGTGCCAGGCATGCGCGGTGGTGCTCATCGACCGGAGGACGGAGTACCTGAGCATCGAGAACAGCCACGGCCTCTCCTGGACGTTCTGCAAGGAGTTCAGGCGACGGCTCGCCACCGGCCCTCTCGGGGAACTCTTGTGGACCGGCAAACCGATCCTCATCACCAACCCAGATTCACCTGCTGTGGAAGATGTCCGACTCGAACACCCATTCGGTTCATGCATCATCGTCCAACTGGCGATTGACCAAAGGACGCTTGGGTATCTCTACGCCGATACCAGGGAGGTCGGGGTATTTGATGAGGGGGATATCCCTATCTTCCAGGCATTTGCCAATGCCGCGGCCATTGCGCTCCACAAGTCGCACCTGCACTATGAGAATATGCATCTCGACAAGACAGACCACGAGACTGGTCTTGAGAAATATGAGTCGTTCACCGAGAAGCTGCGGGCGAGCCTCGATCGGGCTGAGAAGTTTGAGGAAAACTTTGCCGTCGCCATCCTGGATGTCGACAACTTCAAGGCGCTGGCGAAGACGTACGGGTTTGAGACCTCGAAGCACTTCCTGAAAGAGCTTGGCGACCTCGTTCATCGGAACCTTCGCAGCATCGATGCAGCCGGACGTTACGGCTCCGATGAGTTCATCATTCTTCTGGCCAAATCTAGTCTCGAGCATGCCGTCAGCTTCGCCCGGAAGCTGTCACGGACAGTCGAGGAGCACCAATTCACGCATCACAAGATCATGTCGACAATCAGCATCGGCGTTGCAGCGTATCCGGACAACGGGAAGACGACCGAGAAGCTGCTGACCGCTGCAAAGAACGCATTGTTTGAAGCGCAGCGTGCAGGAAGGAACAAAGTATTTCACTACATCACCGAATGGGACGCGGAAGAAGCAACACTTTGTGAACACAACTAAATGGAGGGTCACATGAAAGTTCTCGTTGCTGCAGAAGGCACATCGTGGGAAAGCCCTGTTGCGCGTAAATTCGAGAATGCTGTTTGGTACCTCATTGTCGACAGAGAGACGAATGAAAAAGAGCTGTACCAGAACCTGCCGCCGCATGACCACAATAACATTCTCGTCATGGCCTCGAGACTACACGCATCAACGGTTATTACAGGATGGGTGAACACGGGCACTGCGAAGCTCATGCAATCGCTCGGCCTGCGTCTTGCAGCTGCACACCAAGTGAATGTGCGTGAAGCATTGGGGAAGCTCAATGCCGGCGAGCTTGAGTTTGCCGACTTGACGAAGTTCAGACAGGGTTTGATTCTGCCGGGCGCTCTACGTCGCGGGAAATTAGTGGAAGTCAAAAAGGGAAGCAGATCAGGAAGTACTGCAACTTCCGGATCGACGCCACGCGGGCACCATCATCTGCAACAATACGGAGGAAGAGGGCATTAGCAGGTTAGATATTACACGGTTTGGGAGAACACCGGCTTGTCTTTCTGAATCTTGTCCAGATAAGCATCAAAGCACATCGCAACGTTCCGCAGCAGCAGCAGCCCGGCCCCCTTGACCGCGATCCGATCGACGCCTATCTCCACCAGTCCATCCTCAACAAACCGCTGAAGCTCATCAAGCGACTCCGCGAAGTACGAATCAAAGTCAATCCCGAACCGAATCTCAACATCCCGCTTGTCCAACTCAAGGTCGCACATCAGGCGCATGATGACATGCTTGCGTATCCTGTCATCCTTCGTCATCCGGTAGCCCACGCGTGTTGACAGCTCATTTTCGTCAAGCGCTGCGTAGTACTCCGGCAGCGTCTTGGCATTCTGCGCGTACATCTCGCCAAAGTGACTGATGGACGACATGCCGAAGCCGTACAGATCGGCGCCGGACTTTGTTGAGTAGCCCTGAAAGTTGCGGTACAGCGATTTCTCACGCTGCGCCCGAGTCAGCTCATCGTGCGGCTTGGCAAAATGGTCCATGCCAATGTACACGTAGCCATGCGAGGTCAGTTCCTCGATTGTTAGCTTGAGGATGTGAAGTTTCTGGTCTGGTGTCGGGAGGTCTTCAGGATGGATCAGCTTTTGGTGCGGCTTCATCCAGGGGACGTGGGCGTAGTTGAATACCG
>CAYHRX010000132.1:0-8249 GCA_964359075.1 uncultured Chitinophagales bacterium | reverse complement strand
TATCTCCTTTATTGTGGTGGGATGGGATGTATGTACACTCCGGAATTTCATTCTGGATTCTTTCACAACTGGTCAAACCACTCTTTCATCTTGCGAGCCATTGCGCCCACTGAGCGTTCTTTGCCCGACGCAGCCTGAGGCATGGGGGCCCTGCCGAAGTTCTTCATACCGTGAATGACGAGACCGACGGCCGTTGAGTACGCCGGGTTCTCGATCTCGCGGACAAGCCCTCCAGAGAAGCCGGTGGGGATGCCGATCTTCACGGGCATGCCGAGCACTTCGCGTGCAAGGTCAGCCGTTCCTTTCACAAGCGCACCTCCGCCAGTGAGCACAACGCCTCCGGACAGGTGCTTGGAGTAGCCGGAACGCTTGATCTCGAGTGCTGCAATTTCAAATATCTCTTCCATCCGTGGTTGGATGATCGTGGCAAGCAGACGCGCGTCAATCTCAATCGGTGCGCGACCACCGACACCTGGCAATACAAGCGGTTCATTGTTCACAACGCCCGGAACATACGCATGGCCGTGCTCTTTCTTCAGCTTCTCTGCCTGGTCGTTCAGAATACCCAGACCTTTGCGGATATCGTCGGTGACTTTCTTGCCGGCAATGCCGATGACCGCTGTGTGTCTAATGGTGCGCTCCTCGAACACCGCAAGGTCGGTCGTGCCACCGCCGACATCGAGCAGAGCAATACCGACCTCCTTCTCTTCATCATCAAGCACGGCATAGCTTGAAGCCAGCGGTTCGAGAACCATGTCGCTCACCTCAAGTCCGGCGCGCTGGACACACTTGTAGATATTCTGTGCCGCGCTGACAAGACCCGTGATGATGTGGACGTTGGCCTCCATCCTGATGCCGGACATTCCAAGCGGATCGTAGACGCCATCCTGGCCATCGATGATGAACTCCTGGGGAATAACATGGATGATCTTCCTGTCGGTGGGCAGAGCGATCCTCTTCGTGTCCTCGATGAGCCGGTCGATGTCCGCTTGAGTTACCTCATGCTCGGGACCGCTGATGCTGATGACACCGCGACTCTGGAAGCTCTGGATGTGGTCTCCGGCAATTCCAACAATCACCGACTTGATGGCGACTCCGGACTGTGACTGGGCTTCCGCAACTGCAGTGGTGATCGACTTTATCGTCTTGTCAATATGCGTAATGACACCACGCATCATCCCTTCGGAGGGGCTGCGCCCAAGTCCAAGGATGTTGATCCTGCCATTCTCGTCCATACCAGCTACAACGGCGCACACTTTTGTGGTCCCAATATCGAGGCCTACGATGATGTTGTCCATAGAACATTCCTCTCTGGTTAGTGTAGAACGACAGTTCTCATCAACTCTTTTTGGCTTTTGCCGGCTTTGTCGCCCCGGGCTTCGTAGTCTGCGCCTCCTCGACGTCATGGCTCCATCGCACAACCACCTGGTCATCGAATCTGAGATCAACGTATGCGAGCTCGTGCGCCCCGTGGTGCGAGACAATCTCCCTCCAGAAGCCCTCAAGCTTCGCCAGCTTCATTCCTGTGTCGCCACGCCCAAAGATGACCGGCACGCCGGATTCCGCTGTGTAGAGCATGATATCCTTGCCAGGTTCAAGATGGATTTCCGAGATTCTTCGGTAGACCTCCACCCCGAGATCCTGTGCTGCGGCCAGGATAGCAAGAGCCTCTCGCACATCAGATCGAACGATCTGTTTGCCGGGTACAACCTCACTGGACTGAAATGTCCCGGTCAATACGGGGACATCGAAGATGTTCTCTGAGCGAACAGGCGGAAGAACAAATCCCTCGGCATCAAGGTACTCGATTCTGTCCAGTACCACCGCAGCTATTGGCACGCGCTCGATGACGTTGATGGCAATCCGGTTGGGCGCTTCCCGGTTCACCGCCGCCGACTTGATGAATGCGTTCTGCTGCACACGTTTCTGGGCCGCCAACAAATCGACACCGTACAGCTTCTGGTCCTTGGAGATATTCGCAAGCGAGAGAATCTCCCGGTCGGCAACCACGCTGTTGCCCCCAACGCGCACGTCTGCAACACGAAGGTCCGACTTCCAGAGGTTCGCCCACACGACCGTGAGCACCGCCCCTATCATTAGTACCATCATCAAGAGTGGCTCGCGCAGCGAGCGCTTCGGCGGTTTTTCCGTCTGTAGATCCAACTCTAAGCAACCTCCCGAAGAATCATCTGATCGAAACCGAGCAACTTCACTTCTGGCTCAAGCGATACACCGAATTTGTCTTGAACGGCATGCTGCACCCTTTGGATCAGGGCCAGCATGTCTTCTGCCGTCGCCCGTTGTGCGTTGACGATGAGGTTTGCATGCCTCATCGAGACAACGGCGCCACCTTGCGACACACCCCGCATGCCCGCTCTCTCTATCAGCTCTGCCGCGTGTTGACCGGCCGGGCTCTTGAACATGACACCCGCATTGGGAATGTTCACTGGCTGGATTGCATTCCACCGCACCAGCCGCTCTCGTCGCAGGCGAAGCAAGTCCTCTTTGTCCCCGGTCGGGAAAGCGAACCACGCACCAATGAGAATATCCGGGGCGACTGTGGAAGCATCATGCCTATGTTCTGCCTCCTTCTTGGTTCTTCGCTTGAGGTTTCCCGCACTCAGCACTTCAACTTCAAGGAGGAAGTCTGCAATTGCGCCATCGAATGCACTGCCATCCTGCCCAAGCAGCTTGCCAAGCGTGCCGGGCGCACCAGCCAATGCTTCTGATCCCTTCAGTGACCGGTGGACACAGAAGTCAACAAACCGTGCAACTGCTGTGCCTGCACCCGCGTATACGCGTTGTCCCTCCATGCACACGTGCGAAAGCGCCGGGTCGGTACTGATAACGGCACCACGGTAGCCTTCGTCGCTCACGAGGATGTTGTCTCCGTGCCCCAGAAGGATGAAAGGAAAACTCATGCCTTGGAAGTAGTTCACGAGGCGCACCAAATCATCCTTCGTCTGCGGCTCAAGATAGTAGTCAGCCGGGCCGCCGACGCGGAATGCAGTGTACAGTGCAAGCGGCTCGCTGAGACTTATCGCGCCTCTGAAAACCTGTCGTATGTCACTGAGTGAAACCATGCTTTAGTTGTTTGATAAACTCTTCGCCAAACCTCCAGATATCTCCCGCTCCCATCGTGATGATGATGTCGCCGGGTTGTTTCACCATCATTAGGAAACTGGGAACGTTCTTCTTGTCCGGCACGTACTGAACATTCTTGTGACCGAATGACTTCGCCGCGTTAGCGATCAACTCACCCGTAACCCCCTGAATTGGCTCCTCGCGCGCAGGGTAGACATCGGTCAGAACCAGAACATCCGCATTGAAGAACGCTCGCCCGAAATCTTCGTAGAAGTCTCTTGTCCGTGAGTACAGGTGCGGCTGAAACACGCACACCACTCTTCGCCGCCAGCCTGATTTTGCTCCAGCAAGTGTTGCCTTAATCTCGGTGGGGTGATGCGCGTAATCGTCCACGACCGTGATACCGTCAACTTCGGCCTTCACTTCCCACCGCCGGAAGACGCCGGTAAACTTCTCGACGCCGGTCTTGATCTTGCCGAACGGCACTTTGAGTTCCAATCCAACGGCAATTGCCGCAAGAGCATTTTGCACGTTGTGTTTACCCGGAATCTGCAGCTCAACCTCGCCGAGTTCCTTGCTGCCGTGGAGAACGAGGAACTTGGATTTGTTCTGTCGGTGCACAATGTCTACCGCTTGCAGATCGGCCTGGCCGTTCAGTCCGTATGTGATAATCTTCTTCTTGATCTTGGGCATGATATCCTGCAGCGCCGGCTCATCAAGGCAGAGGATGACAGAACCATAGAACGGGACCTTGCTCGCAAACTGGATGAACGCGCTTTTGATGTCATCAAGATCTCGATATGTGTCGAGATGGTCGGTCTCAAGTGTCGTCAGCACGGCAATCGTCGGTGTAATGGAGAGGAAGGATCGGTCGAACTCGTCCGCCTCAACGACGATGAACTCGCCCTTGCCAAGCCGCGCGTTCGAGCCGGCCAGGCCCCTCAGTCTTCCTCCGACAATTACGGTGGGATCGATTCCACCTTCCATCAGCACAAGGCTTGCCATTGACGTCGTGGTTGTCTTCCCGTGCGTGCCGGCAATGCCGATGCCGTACTTCAGGCGCATCACCTCGGCCAGCATCTCGGCCCGCCGAATGACAGGGATCTTCCGCTTCTGGGCCTCGACGACCTCCGGGTTGTCGGGCATTACTGCCGACGAATAGACGAGCACGTCAACATCGGGCCCGACATTCTTGGCGTCATGTCCGCTGTACACCTTGGCCCCCAATGATTGCAGTCGCTCGGTATTCTCGCTGGTCGCCTTGTCCGAGCCGGTGATCTTAAATCCCTGGTCGATCAGGATCTCGGCGATGCCGCTCATGCCAATACCGCCAATGCCTACAAAGTGAAGTTTCTTGATCGATGAAAACATTTGTACCCTGTGCTTATCTGTCCGTCACCCGTGGTCGTTGCCATCGCCGGTGTTTGCGCTTGGGGATTTGCGCTGCTATGTGACGCATCTCATCCACAAGTTCTTTCTCTCTCTCATAACGACCCACGCGAATGCGTACCACTCTGCGCCGCTCTTTCAGTTTGAACATGATGACTTGAAACCAGCCACTTGTTTTCACCCCTGCTTCTCGGCCGATGTGAATCCACTCGATGTCAGCAACGCTGACGCGCCGCTCGTGCCACCGGTTCTTGAAGACCAGCGTATCACCGGCAATAATCAACCGGCGATTCCTGATATAGTTTAGCACCAGCACCACCAGCGACATCAGCACGAAGAACACGATCACATACATCAACGGATCGTTCAGAACGTACTCGAATTTCTGCTCCACGAAGTTCCCCCGAATGCCGCCGTAGAGTATCAGCGTCACCAGATAGATCAGCGTCGACTGATAATAGAAATCGAGTTTATATTTGAACACCTTCTCACGCTCTTCCATGCCCGGCACCTGCAAGATTTAGGACCGCCTTTGCGATGATCGCTGCTGCATTCGGGTTCCCGACACCGAGAGCGTTCTTCCTCATAGTCTGTAGCCGTGCCGGAGCGGCAATCAACCCTTCAATCGTATTCAGTAGTTTCTCGTTCAGTTCTGAATTCCTTATCATCACCGCAGCATCGGACTCAACCATCGCCTGTGCGTTCTCCGTCTGATGGTCTGCCGCTGCGTGTGGATACGGGACCAGGACTGACGGTACACCTGCTTTCGCAAGCTCGGCCACCGTGGTTGCACCGGCCCTGCATACGGCGAGATCGCACGCAGCGTATGCATACTCCATCCTGTCGATGAACATGTGCACCTTCACCGTGTGTATCAAGCGATCCGCGTCAGCCTTCATTCTCTCGTAGTCAAGCTCACCTGTTTGCCAAATGACCTGCACGTCTTTCTCGACAAGTCGGGGCAGGATCCTGAGCAGAACGTTGTTGATTGAACCGGCTCCGAGGCTTCCTCCAAATGCCAGCAGCGTGAACTTGTCGGGACTGATCGAGAAGAACTTCGCGCCTTCTTCCTTCGAGACCTTTCCCACAGCTTCCCGCGTCGGGTTGCCGGTGATGCGGACATTGTCCTTCCGCTTCAGATAGCGAAGGGAGCTTCTGAACGTCAGGTGCACCTCATCCACACGCGAGGCAAGAAGTCGCGTTGTTACCCCGGGATAGCTATTCTGCTCCTGGATCAGCGTTGGCACACCAAGCACCGACGCCGCAAACAAGGGTGGTCCGCACACGTAGCCGCCCGTCCCAACAACGACATCAGGCTTCAGCTTCCACATGAGAAAGAACGACTGCACAAGCGCCACCACAAATTTTACCGGGAACAGAATGTTCTCCGGTGTCAACTTCCTTCTGAGTCCGCTGACCCAGATTGCTCTGAACGCGTACCCGTGCTGCGGCACCACCCGCGCTTCTATCTTGCGGCGGGTTCCGATGAACGTGATCTCAACATCGGGGATGAGTCTCTTGATTTCATCCGCGATTGCGATTGCCGGAAACAGATGACCACCCGTGCCGCCACCCGCGAATAGTATGCTGAGCCGTTGCCGCTGCACATCAGTACACCTTTCCAACCGCCGGGGTTGGCTCAAGCGGACGGACCATCCCAGCCCCCCTCGGAAGACGCGGGTGCATGTCGGTCTGCGATGAAACGTTCAGCAACACACCCACAGCGATGGATGAGAACAGCATTGCTGAGCCACCATAACTCACAAACGGCATCGGCAGTCCGGTGGTCGGCAAGATCCCCAACGTGACTCCGGCATTGACCAAGGCGTAGAGGGCAATGGATGTTGTTATGCCGATGGCCAGGTAACGACCAAAATCGTCGCGTGCGTTCTTTGCAATCTTCATCCCTCTCAACAAGATTGTAAGAAAGAGGAGAAGGATGACAAGGGTGCCAATCAATCCGTACTCCTCACCAACGATGGAGAACACGAAGTCGCCGTATGATTCCGGCAGGAACAGCTCTCGCTGTCTGCTTTGACCGGGTCCGAGACCGAAGAGCCCTCCGTTGCCAAACCCGATGATCCCTTGCCAGAGCTGGTAGTTTGCCTGGCCGCCGGAGTCGGCGCTTTCGTTGAAGAAGCTCATGATACGCTTCATGCGGTATTCCGCGCTGAACATATAGAGGACAAGGAGCGGCACCAATGAGGCGAACGTCAGTCCGATGTGTGAGAGCTTCGCCCGCCCGATGAACAACATGATCAGGCTGATGGCGAAGATCATCGCGCCGTTGCTGAAATTCGGCTGCAAGAGCACCAACACCGTGACTGTGGCAATCCATATCATCATCGGGATGAATCCTGTCCTGAAGTCCCTGATCCTGTCGCGTTTCTCAGAGAGAAGCACGCACAGGTGAAAGATAAGGGCATACTTCGCGAATTCCGACGGCTGTAGACCGAACCCGTCGAACCGCAACCATCGGGTTGCGCCCTTCACCTCGCCACCAAGTGCAAGGGTCACGAGCAAAACGATCACCGTACCAACGAGGATGGGCTTCGTCAGCTTCTTGTACTTCTTGTAGTCGACGTTCGTGAAGAGGAATATCATGGCAAAGCCGAGCAGCACCTTGAGGGCATGACTGCCGAGCAACTTCTCACTGCTGCCGGACTTCAACATCGCCCACGTTGAGCTGGCACTGTACACCACCCCCAGGCTGAGCACCATCAGTACCAGCACCGCGAGGAGTGTGGGGAGATCAATATGGTTCCTCTCTGTGCGCACGCTCTCAGTTGGCTTTCAATTGATGCACAAGCTGCTTGAACACTCGACCGCGGTGTTCATAATTCTCAAACCAGTCGAAAGAAGCACACGCCGGGGAAAGCAACACCACATCGCCGCGGGTGGCCATTGTTGCCGCGGCATGGACTGCCTCTTCCATCGATGTCGCTCTCGTTACGGATACAATCGTGGCAAATGCCTCTATCACCTTGTCGGCGGATTCCCCAATTGCGATAATGGCTCTCACATGTCTCTTAACAAGATCGAACAGTCTTGAGTAGTCGTTCCCTTTGTCTCTTCCTCCGAGGAAGAGGACAATTGGTCGGTCAAAACTTTGCAGCGCATACCACACGGAGTCCACGTTGGTGGCCTTCGAATCATTCACATACATCGCCCCGTTCACATCAGCGACAAACTCAAGCCGGTGCTCAACGCCTCTGAAGTTCCTCAGCGTCGCCCGAATCGACGCCGTCGAAATCCCCATCGTTGTTGCGGTCAATGTAGCTGCCATTGCGTTGTAGAGGTTGTGCATCCCACGAATGCTGATCTGGTCAGTGGGGATGACCCACGATCTCTCACCGTCTATCCGCACCACCATGTGGCCGCTTTCCACAAACGCTCCTTCATCGACAGAAGAATGAGCGCTGAACGCCAGCTTCTTCACCGAAGGATGAGCTAATCTCTCGACGTAACCCCGCTCGGTCTCATCGTCAGTGTTATAAATGAGCACGTCGCCCGCCCGCTGGTTCTCGAACACCCGACACTTCGAGGCGATGTACTTCTCGTATGAGTGCTCGTACCGGTCGAGATGGTCTGGCGTAACGTTCAGCCACACAGCCACCTTCGGCTTGAACGTCTGAATATGATCGAGCTGAAAGCTGCTGATCTCCAAAACTGCCGTTCCATCCGGTGTTGCTTCCCCCACCAACTGCGAAAAGGCGATTCCGATATTACCTCCAACGAAACACGGACGGCGCGCAGCTTCAAACATCCTGCCGGTA
>CAYHRX010000131.1:0-8272 GCA_964359075.1 uncultured Chitinophagales bacterium | reverse complement strand
GAAAGAGAATCGGACTGGTGATGTTGTACGGGATGTTCCCGACAACCCGAAGCCCGGCGGCATTCTTCCGGGCAAGTGCTTCAAGATCGAGCTCAAGAAAATCCCCATGAACCACTTCCACGCCCGGAAACATCTCTCGCATCCTGTCAACAACCCGGTTATCGACATCAACAACGATGAGATGCTTGACCGATTGCGCGAGGTACTTCGTCAGCGCGCCTTCGCCCGGACCGATCTCAAGCATGATATCTGACGGCCTCGGCGCAATTGCACGAACAATCTTCCGGCAGATGTTTTCGTCGCGCAGAAAGTTCTGGCCGAGAGATTTCCTCGGGCAGAGAGGCTGAAGTCTGCTGTGCTTCAGATTCCTGCCTGCTCTACGAGTCATAGACCGGTAGGCTGGCTTCACCTGCCCCTTCGGGGCTTCGCTCAGAATGATGTCCGCTAGCAAAACTCACCGAGTGTCATTTCTTTTTCTTAAACAAGTCCTTCAACACATCCCCCGCCTTCTTCTTCGCCTGCTCTTCAAGCTTCTTCGCTTCGTCTGCCACCTTCTGCTTCACAAGATCTTCAGCCTTCTTCTGCACCGCCTTTGTGTCCAGACTGACCTTTGGATCATCAGACGTGCCACCCACAGCAAAATCAAGCTTCACTCTACCGTTTGGCTCCTTGAATAGCTTCACCGCTTCACCGGCAAATCCGGGGATGGACACCTTCTCGGAGGTCTTCTCTGAGAGCAACATCGACATCGAGTAGTCCAGCGAGCCGTCGAGTCCCTGCGACCCAGTCACCAGATAGTCTGCGCCGAGAGCCGTAATCTTCAGGTCCTTGATGATGATCCGGCCGTCGGCAATGGTGAATGCATTCGCCCAATCTTTGAAGTTGATCTCCTCAAGGTCGGGCAGCTTCACCAGCGAAGCAATGGCCTTGTTCACCTTCACGCCCGTGAGTTTGCCATCTTGAACAGTTACCCGACCTTGTCCATTCAATCCCTGCGTGACCAGCCCGACCGTGTCGTTGAGTGTGCCTTGCATTGTCGTGTTCATCGAGAGCTTGCCGAACATCCGCTCACCGAACGATGTGAACTTCGGCAGCATGGCATGGGCATCCACATCGTTCATATCGAACGTGAGATCAAACGTGGGACGCTCGGGCTTCTGCATGTTGAGCATGCCCTTCGTGCTAATGATGCCTTCAAAGACATTGCAGGTGAAGCTTTGCATGTTGATGATGCCGTTGGCAATCTTCATGGTGCCGCGGACATTCTTCAGCTCGAACTTCTCCATCGTCAGCGTACCGATGGTGGCAACAATGTCCAAGTCCACGTTGGGCAACGGCACGCCGGATTTCTTCGCCTCCGCTTGTTTAGTTGGTGCGGACTTCGCCTGCGTCATTTCCGTCCTGGCTTGCTCGGCAGGTACGGATGCGGGTTGGGAACTTGGGGACATTGCCTGCTTCTCATCACCCATGATGTCTGCGGTGTAGAGATGGTTTGATGTAAGAGTCAGACTCGCTGTTGCCTTCGGGGCTTTCTTGTTACCCGCCTGACCCTGCCTGCCGGCAGGCACGGCGGCGGGCAGGTCCGACATCATTGAGAGATAGTTCCTCATCGAGAACGCCAGCGACAGATCCGACTTCCCCAAACTCATGGAGAGCTTCTTCGCCTCGATCAATTGGTTGTTGAACGTAATCGTGCCGTTCAGGTTCTGTACCGGCTTCTTACTTGTCGCAGTCTTGACGGTCACACCCTGGAACTCCATCGTCCCTGTCGCCTTCATCGCCTGAGGATTGCTGACCTTCCCGGCGATGTTCACGCTCGCCTTCAGCGCACCGCTCATCTCAGTCCCCGCTTCAAGCGGGTAGTAGTCCTTCACCTCGACAAGGTTCATCGAAGCACTCACAGCCATAGACAACGATGGGTCGTCGAAGTTCACAACCGTCATTGTACCGCCCAGAGGATTGTTGCCAAGGTTTGCGGAGAACTTCGTCACCCGGAACTCCTGCTTCGTCTTCGCCCGGGTAAAATCGGCAACGATGTTCACGTTCGTGATCGGCTTGGGAATCTGTGGGTACTGGATGCTCGCGTTGGTCGCCGAGATCATTCCTGTGATGTCGGGGTTCGTTGAATCGGTGGCGCTCCCCTTTATTTCGATCTTCACTCTGGCAACGCCGCTTCCTTTCACGCCCTCGGCCTTCTTCATGTACTCCCTTGGCACAAGAGAGAGCATCTCCGGGATGCTCACTTTGTCGGACTCTATTGTAAGGTTCATCACCGGAACTTTGGTGAACTCCGAGACATCGCCGCTCAGGACAAGGCCGATGTCCTGCACGCTCGCAGCACCCGACTGTAGTGTCAGAACATCTTTCTTAACGGAGTAGATGAGTTTCAGGGTCGAGGTCAGCTTCAGCTCAGAGACAAGCGGCGTTGTTACCGAGCCGTAGCTAAACTTGTCGATTGAGCTTTGCGTCTCGATTGTGATCTCATCAGCTCCTGCCGGTGCATCAACGCTCACCGTGTTGTTCATTCCTTGGAGCGTGGTAGCTGAGTTGCCTTTGCGATCAATATACTCCAGCGAGCCGTTGACGATCTGGAGGTTTGAGAGCAGGAGGCCGTAACCTCCGGACTCCACTTCAACCTTCACGGTTGTCTTTGGCTGGGAGGGCTCGGCTGTTGGCTCTTTCGAGCCGGGTTGTGTCGGGGTTGGTGCAGGCTCCTCCGCATAGTTCGCGATGCCATCCTTGTTCACTTCAAGGAAGATCTGCGGGCGTTCAAGCGTCACTGTCGATACTTCCAGGTTGCCTTTGAGCAGCGCCCAAAGCCGGACGTCAAGCACAAGCTTATCGAGTTGAAGCATCGGCCTGTCCGAAAATCCTTCGCCCGGCTTGTTGGAGACAGTCAGTCCATCGACCTCAACGGCAAGCGTCGGCAAGACGGAAAGACTGATCGAGTTGACGGTGACCGTGCGGTGTGTCGCCTCCTCAATCTTCGGGATGATGAACGCTTTCAGTCGCTCGCTGGTGAAAAGCATCTTCAATGCAACCACGCCACCGATGATGAGGACGACGGGGATGCTGAGTATGACAATCCAGAGTTTTGCTTTGCGTGAGAGTGCCATGGTGTACCTCGTGAGAAGCCAGGGTGCTTGTTTCTCTTGGGAAATCGCTTTCAATATAGACAAGTGCGTTCCGAATGTCAACGAAACACACCCAGGTCTCCTTGTTTGTGTTTGCACTCTCCGGCAATGCACTTCCAGCCGATGGCGGTCGGGCTGCGCAAAAGGAGAACTCCTTGACATTACGCAGTGCTCAGCGTATATTGCATCCGACTTTCAGTGGAGGCATCGTGTCGCCTCTGGCGCACCGGACTGCCTACTGTTCTTTCAGTAGCACTCTCTCCAACAATTCACTAACTGCCATTTTTATCTCATAGATAAGGAGTAGTTGCCATGACCTCAAAAACACGACACCACGTCTCGAAACGCCTCGTCGTAGCTTTGATAGCTGCAATTGCGCTCTTCGGAGTCTTTGCGGCAGAGAAAGTTCCGCTCAGTCTTATGTCCCGGGAAAGCTAACCCTGATACTGACTGACGAAGCGTTGGTAGGGATGGTACGACTGTCCGATGGGACAGCGCTTCTTCCAAACGCCACGTCACTTAACCAACTCAACGAGTACAATGGTCTGATTGCAATGCGACCCATGAGCCACAAAGAGGGGAGTGCATTCAGAGGTTTCTTTGAATTTGACTTTCCAGAGAATGCGGACCTGCAAGCTCTAAAGTCAACATATGAGACTAACAGTTTTGTCACATGGGTGAGTGAAATCCCCAATGATGACATCCCTCTCTCAGGACCTTACTTCCCACCCGACCCGAAGTTCTACACAGACACACTCAAATTCCTCCACATGGCAAGCGATGTGGCAGACATAAATGCGCCCGAAGCCTGGGAATGGACACTTGGTAGTCCAAACATCCTGATAGCGGTTTGTGGTGGCGGCATCGCCATCACCCCGACGCGCCCGCAGTATGCCCCCGACATTGCTTCAAACATCTGGACGAACCCAGGAGAGACGGGAATGACTGCACCTGGAGACCGTTGTTGGAGAGGATTTCCAGAAAGAAAAGACACAAACCACTGCGACGATGACAACAATAGGTATATCGATGACATTCACGGATGGAATTTCACACATAACGATAACGACATTGAAAGACGCGGGGGAGACATCGGCCATGGGACAGCGTGTGCAGGATATGCTGCTGCAGCTATTGATAGCTCAAGAACAACGTTCAGTTGGGTTGGGTCTGCACCACGATGCAAGATAATGGGTGTGCCCGCACCAGGCGGCAACAGCATTATCTATGCGTCTGAGAACGGTGCGGCTGTGTTGAGTTACAGTTGGGGGACAGGCAGCTACCTTGCTCAATTTGTCACTACTGCGTTCCAAAATGGGATGATTGTGTCCAATGGTGCTGGGTTTTTTGGTGGCACTGTCTATGACTACCCACCTTATGGGGTTTCGGTCACAGCTTTGGATTCTACCAACGTGCCACGCGGGGCAACGGGAACCAACGTTAGGATAGCCGCGCCGGTTTCATACATTCACACCGGAGGCACTTCATTTGCCGCCCCCGAAGTTGCGGGTGTGGTTGCGCTCATGAAATCTATCAACCCAAACTTAAAAGTAGGGCAATTACGAGCCATCTTGCTTGACCCCAGTTCTGTAAACCCAGTTAACGGGACAGGCGCGGGTGTTGGGCGCGTGGATGCATTCAAGGCAATCAAGAATGCATCCGGCACTCCAGAGCTGAAAAACATTACAGGCAATCTGGGTGAGCATCCAACACTCCATTGGACACCGAACCAACACCTTCCATCGTTTGATCCTAACCCAACCGTTGAATACATCATCCAGAAGCAGCGGGATACGGACCCCGACTTTTTGGACATAGGTACAGTCAATGCTACTATCACCGAATACACAGATGCTACAGAAATCATCGGCAGGCTTCCGGGGGGGCATTATCCAACTTTGTACCGTGTGAGGGCAAGGTTAACGTATGGCACAGGTTCAATTCTCTCAGTCCCATCGAACACCTTGTCAATTTTCACATATCCCGGAGGTGAGTGGGGCAAAGTTGCCTCTTCGGCGCCCAATGAAACGGAGCTTATTGGAAACTACCCTAACCCCTTCAATCCTACGACAAAAATCATGTACACGCTCGCGGAGGAGAGTGAGGTAACGCTGAGAGTGTATGATGTGCTCGGAAGAGAAGTTGCATCACTGGTGAATGCTCAGCCAACAAAACCGGGGAGTCACACAGTCACGTTCAATGCATCTGACCTTGCTGGCGGAGTGTACCATTATCGACTGCAAACAGATAGCTATGCAGCCACAAAGAGGCTTGTCCTTCTCAAGTAGCGTTGTCTGCACAACTTTTGGAGGATAAGCAATGAGACGAACAGTGTTTTACTGGTGGCTGGCAAGTCTTTCCTTACCAAACGTATGTCTCTCTCAATGGCAACCCGTCAACAACGGGCTGCCTGCTGGTTCTTACGTAAACGCATTGATAGACGATGGGCGCACCCTGTTTGCAGGGGGATATGCACCTCTTGGCCTCCCACTCTTACATCGGTCCAGCGACAACGGAAATACCTGGGTGGAATCCGATAGCGGGATTTCTCCTCTCATGCCTGGAGGACCTTGGGCAGAGGTCTCATCGTTTGCTTTCAGGCGAAACATTCTGATTGCAGGGACGGCGGACACTGGTGTTTACCGGTCAACAGACCACGGAGTTAGTTGGAGAAATATTCATGGCGCCAGGATACCGAACTATCTCAAGTATCTTTCATACGCAACTGATACCGTGCTGGTGCTAGGGACCAGGAATAGAGTATATGAAAGCAGGAACGACGGTGCAAGCTGGGATAGTATTGGAGTAGTTACCACAACCTATATCGCGGCACTTTTTGCAAGGGAGAGAACACTATTGGCGGGTGCATATCGTGGCATGTACCGGAGTTCAGACGGTGGTGGAAGTTGGACAATAATAACGAATGGCCTACCAGTAAACAATTACATTTTTGGATTCGGTGGGTACGGTACTTTACTATTTGCAGGTGGTCATACTGATTCCGCGATTTGCCTTTATCGAAGCTCGGATGATGGAATAAGTTGGACAAGTGTACGTTCGGGGTTGCCAACTATTTCATGGGCACGCGCCTTCGCTTCTTATCTGGGTGCAGTTTTTGTTGGCACCGGGACGTTGTTAGGGAGCGGTTCAGGTGTTTTTTGTAGCACCGACAACGGTACAAACTGGGTAAGCGTTAGTCTCGGACTACCTCAGGCGTATCCCGTTAAAGCTCTTCATGTGTACAACGGTTATCTCTTCGCTGGAACGGGAGCCAATGGTGTATGGCGACGACCGTTGTCTGAGCTTGTCTCGGTGCGTGAGTGGGTGGAAGGTGGCGTACCGCAAGACTTCGCACTCCGCCAGAACTATCCCAACCCGTTCAACCCAACAACCGTCATTCAGTACGCCCTCCCTGTTGATGCTCATGTGTCGTTGACGGTGTATGACGTGTTGGGACGGGACGTGCAGACACTGGTGAACGATGTTGTGCCAGCGGGATACCATCAGGTAAGGTTTGACGCGAGCGCGTTATCGACAGGCGTCTACTTCGCTCATTTCGTCGCAAGTGACCTGTTCGGCCATATCAGGCTTAGCAAGACGACAAAGCTTGCCCTGGTTCGATAACAATTAACCGAAGGCGGTGAACCAAACAAACGTCCCGCTCGCCCTGAGTGGGACGTTTTCGTTGTCGTTTACCTCAAAACACATTGATTTTCAAGCCCGAAATGGTTAGTTTGCCCTGCAGATTTTTCCTCCATTACCAGCGAGTGACCATCATTCATGCCCGACGAAACCCCACAGCAGCCACCCGAACAATCTCCACCGAGCGGGCAGTCCACTCCACCACCTGCTGCGCCAAACGCTCAGCAGCCGGGCAGCACAGAACCGAAGCCATCTGAAGCTCCTCAGTCTCAACCTCCGCCAGGCGGCGAGCAACCGAGAAACGGACAGCCGCAACGAGGACCGGATCGGCGAGGGAGGGATCGGTTTCGGCCGCGACAGTATCGGCAGAGACCTCACGAGCAACGAAGCCAGCAGCCTGACGTTGAGAAGGAAGAGAAAGAACCCGCCAGGCAAGTCAGCGCACAGCCCCAACAAAGGCAACAGCCCAGTACGCAGTAGCCGCAGCGCGGCAGGCAACAGCAGCAACACCGACTCGACATCAGCGTCGTGGTTCCCCTTTATAATGAAGAAGAGTCCCTGAAAGAACTCCACCAGCAACTCCGCACGGCGCTGAGCCGGACGACACACCGTTACGAGATAATTTTTGTCGATGATGGCAGTACCGACAGGTCGTTTGAAGTGCTGCGAGGTGTAAAGCGGTTCGACCACCGCGTGAAGATCATTCGCTTCCGGCGCAATTATGGGAAGTCCGCTGCGCTCTCCGTCGGCTTCCAGCACGCACAGGGCAACATCGTGATCACGATGGACGCCGACCTGCAGGACGACCCCGCCGAGATCCCGAGCCTCGTCAAGCACATCAACGACGGGCTCGACCTCGTCTCCGGGTGGAAGAAAGTCCGCCGCGACCCGATCACGAAGACCATCCCGTCTCGCTTCTTCAACTTTATCACTTCGGTGATGACGGGGATAAGGATCCACGACTTTAACTGCGGATTCAAGGCGTACCGGAAGGATGTTGTAAAGACCGTGAAGGTGTACGGTGAGCTGCATCGCTACGTGCCTGTGCTCGCGCACTGGGAGGGATTCAAGGTGGGTGAGATGGTTGTGAACCACCGACCGCGCAAGTACGGCAGGACGAAGTTCGGGATGGGCAGGTTCTGGAAAGGCCTCCTCGATCTGCTCACAGTCCTCTTCACCACACGGTATATCCGCAGGCCGTTGCACTTGTTCGGGTTCTGGGGGATTGTGGCCGCGTTGGTCGGAATTGGGATTGACGGATGGCTGGTGGCGGAATGGTTCATGGGGCAAACGTCGCTCAGCAACAGGCCGCTCTTCCTCGGCGGCATTCTCCTCATCATCGTCGGCATACAGTTCATCTCCATTGGACTGCTTGGAGAGATGATCAGCAAGTCGAAACAGGTTGATGAAGAATACGCGATACGCGACATCACTCGATAGGACACGCCACAACAGATTCGCTGTACTCCCCGCATGTCAAAACCCTGGACCTCTCT
>CAYHRX010000130.1:2026-8300 GCA_964359075.1 uncultured Chitinophagales bacterium | reverse complement strand
CCCGGCAAGCTGGAGGAACGTATAGATGGGATCGATGTCTTTGATCTCCTTCCGCTTGTAGAAGGCAACGCCGCCGACGATGATGTACGGGATGGCGTTTCGCCTCAGCGCATCTTCAAGCGAACGAGACTGTGCGTTGGTCCTGTAGAGCACTGCAAAGTCCTTGAGGTCGAGCTTCTTCTTCCGGGATTCATCCTCGATCAGCGCAACAACCTTGTACCCCTCCTCCATGTCATCAGCACACACATGAAGAGAAACAAGCTCGCCTTCCGCATTCTCGGTCCACAACGTCTTTGGAATCTGATCGACATTCTTCTTGATAACGGAGCCTGCCGCTGCAAGGATCGTCTTTGTTGAGCGATAGTTTTGCTCGAGCCTGATGAGCTTGCATTCCGGATAGTCTCTCTCGAAGTCGAGGATGTTCCTGATGTCGGCGCCACGGAACGCGTAGATGCTTTGCGCATCATCTCCCACCACACAAACGTTCCGGTGCTGGCTCGCCAGCTCTTTGATCAGCAAATACTGGACACGGTTGGTATCCTGGTATTCGTCGACCAGAAGAAACCTGAACCGGTACTGGTACTTTTGCAGGATGTCCGGGAACTTCCGGAAGAGCTCCAGAGGCTTGAGCAGCAGATCGTCAAAATCCATTGCATTGGACTGCTTCAGCTTCTTCTCGTACTCTTCGTACACCGTCCCCGTTCGCTCTGAAAGCGGGTCCATTGCAGTATCGTTGTATGACTTCACCGAAATCATCTGGTTCTTCGCGCCGCTGATGCGCGAGCGGATCCCCTGCGGGTTGAACTGCTGCTGGGAAATCTTCAGGCCGTTCATGATGTTCTTCACGAGCGCGAGCGAATCATCCGTATCGTAAATGGTAAAGTTGCGCCCATAGCCGAGATGTTCCCCCTCCATTCTTAGAATGCGGGCGAAGATCGAATGAAACGTCCCCATCCAAATGCTCTTGCTGTTGCCGGGAACAAGGGATGTGATCCTCCCCTTCATCTCATTCGCTGCTTTGTTGGTAAAGGTAAGAGCCAGGATGGATTCCGGACGCATCCCGACGCTGACCAGATAGGCCGCACGATACGTAAGCACGCGGGTCTTGCCGCTCCCGGCTCCAGCAATGATGATGACAGGACCGTTAACGGTGGTTACTGCTTCGCGCTGAACTGGATTAAGCTGATCGAGAAACGACATGAACGATGATAACCAAAAAGCAAACCGAAGGCAAGGCTATAGATAAATGCAGTGATAAGGTTCAGAGTCATTTGGATTTTTTTCTTGACACGATGGGGAAGCACGTTGAGATGTTCTTGAGGTGAGAGAATGCGGAGGAGATCACACGCGGAACGTGAGCACATCAAATCATCAGTGCGCCCTCCAGCTTGAGCAAGAACTCTTTCGTCTTGATACCGGCAGAGTACCCGACGAGAGAACCGTCTGTGCCAATCACGCGGTGGCACGGGACGATGATGGGAAGAGGATTCGCTGCATTCGCACGACCGACGGCCTGGAACCCACGGCTTGTGCTGATACGCTTTGCGAGTTGCTTGTAGGTGATGGTTGTCCCGTATGGAATCTTGGTGAGCTCCCTCCACACACGCGTTCGGAAGGGAGTGCCGATGAGATCGACCGGGACGGTGAACTTTGCGAGCTTCCCGTTGAAGTAGCGATTCATCTGGTCGATGACGTCCTTGTTGCGGGACTTGTTGTCGACAACTTCGCTGTCGTCAAAGTTGTCGCGCAGCCATTTCAAGAAATCCTTCTTGGTCTCGCGAGGCACGGAGATTTTGCAAACGCCTTTGTCGGTGGAAGCGACGTATATCAGGCCGATCTTGGAATCGAAGGATGTGCAGTAGACCATGAATGAGCCGGCGATGAATACAAGTGAGACTCGGATGGGATCTCATCGTAGGTGAAGCGTAGTCAAGCGTAGGAGAGTATAAACAATCGCAAGTTGAAACGCAAGTCGAAAACCGGAGCGCGAGTGCAACGCCAGAAGAATTTGCTTGACTCAGAAAAATGCCCGAACCTCTGCGCGCGCGGTGTGCACCGGAGAACGTCCTCCCTCCGATCGACCGTCATAGTTCATCGTTGCCTGAATGAACTGAGTGACCCGGTAGTCAAATGCGACTCTCCACAACCATGTTTTCCCCTCCACTCTTCCACCCGTGAGCTCGAACGGAAATACAGCCAGGGCGCGACTGAGGAGGATTTCTTCACGCGACACGTCAATCCGCAACTGGCCCGCACCTTGAAACGCATAGACGAAGCGCAGGGATTGCGCATTCAAGTCAGCATCTAATTGAGGCGTCTGGTAGCGATCTGTGGATTTCCCGGCATCAATCCTGAAACCGACCTCAACGTCTTGTTCCGGACGATATGAGAGGTCGAATGCCACAGAATTCGAAAGCACATCCCTGAGCCTGTTCGAGGCTTGCGCACTGCTTACTCGATCTATTCTATTTATATAGTCGACCTGGTTTGCAAATTCTTTCACCAGTTGAAGCCTCAAGCGAATGGAGCGGTCACGTGTATAACTTCTTTCAATTCCTGAAGTAAACCTGTTCAGCCCCGTGCGTTGAGCATATCGCAGGCGCGCGGAGAAATCGGGCGAACCTTCAAGCACGTTCACGTCTTGCGTGAACAGCGTTGAGCCTGCGATGGTCGTGGAATCACTCTGGAACTTGCTGAAGTGCAGGAGGTAGACCTGTTTCAAATCGGCCTCACTGCTCTTTTCTTCGACACGGACATACGTTTCGGTTGAGAACACAGACAACACCTTCGATAGCGTGCCGGAGCCCGCCTGCAGGAATTGACGAGGCGTCAACCGGAATCTCAGACTTGTCTTTAAGTCGATGACCGGAAACAGTTGTTCTGACGGAAGCGTAATTGCGATGAAATCTCCATCAAACCTTGTCGGCTCGAATTCGTTTTCATCGGCGATTCCGTTACTGTTGAGATCACCGAGATAACGGTAGTTCCCGGTCCCTTGTGTGACACGCACGAATACTCTCTCCAGCCGAGCCGACCGCTCTGTGGCAACTTCATAAAACACATCCGTTTCTACACCTCGGTTGAATGGTGTGAGCCGGCTTTGGCTCCGAACGAGCACAGTTTTGATATCCAGGTTACCAAGCTGTCGGAAGGTCTGAGAGTACTTTTTCTCACGGAGTGTTACATCCAATGTGGAGGTGAGGTTATTCCATTCGGAGAGCCTGGCTCCATACGTTTGGGTGAACGATTTCGATTCTCGCAGAACGCTCCCGTTGTGAAAGAGGTTGTCCGTTCTCCATTCGTACTCAGTCCCTAGCGACATCGGACCAAGTTCCTTCACCTTCAACCCGGGAGCAACGACATCGTAGCGGAAGCTGCCTGTTTTGAGTGTTGATGTGACAAGAGAAGCTACCCTTCTGTTCTCCCCTTCATAACGAAAGGTTGGTGTAACGATGTCCAGGGTGTGGTCAATCGAGCCCTTCTGCCGCAGCCACGAACTCGAATTGTCAATGGTGGATTGGTCCGATCTGACGCTCTCAATACTGTACTGCACCGAGGGTAGACCCTCGCCCTTCATGTTTGCAGTCCCTTCAAAACGATTGGAGTTGAGATCGCTTCCACGACGAATCCTTCCATATCCCCCACCGACAGCTATCTCCGGAATTGGCAGGTACTTCACCAAGGCTTCTTGAATTTCCTCACTTGACTTTGTCGTTGAGTCGATCCCCCACTTTCTATTGAATTCAATATCGTTCACGCGGTCAACGTAGGCAAATCGCTTGTTTACGTATCGTTCTTTGAGCTGTATGTCGAACGACCCGATCGTTGTTCCACCCAACTGCACATCTTTGGGAGCAAATGCTGCTGTAAAGTTCAGCGCATGTCCGCTGTTGTCGTTGTCATCAACTGGGGAAAAGCGGTTCGCATCGAACATGCTCGATGCGAGCTCACCTGCAAACTTCATATCGCTTGTCGGGGCCAGGTTGAGATTGATGTCCACCGTTTGCTGCAACTGCGGAAGCGGCAAGTAGCGGATCGGAAGATAGTCACCACCGCCCGGCCCTTTCCATACATACACACCGATTGATTGGCGAATGTATTCGCCCCTGCCGAATCCCACGTTCGAGAAAGCGACATTGTATCGGGCAGTCCTGCCCGGCGCATAGCGAAAGAACTGTACCTGCAGACCCGACACAAGGACGGTGTCCACGCGCGTGTAATACCCATTCGAATCGACCTGCGTTACACCGCTGAGCACGGCGTTGTCCCGATTATCACCGGCCCGCTCAAGCACACGCCGCGCGCTATCGGTAATTGAGAAGTCGATTGGCGCATCCGGATTGTCCGCCTCGCGGATATACGAAACCGTGAGAGATGCCTTGTTGTCTAGAAATCTGGACGATGTTTGTCCGGCAAGCAGAGATCGGCTGTACTGACGGTCAGTGTACTCAAAGTCGATCACGATGCGAGAAGCAGAAGTAATCAACCGTCGTGGGGTGAATGTTACCTCAGCAACCGAGTAGTCAATAGTATAGTCGTTCGTTTCGCCACGAGTCTGCAGTTCGCCATTAATGTAGATTCGCTCCGTTCCTGCAATGACAATAATCGAGCGCTCGTTGTTCTTCCCCGTTAAACGGTATGGGCCCTGAACTCCCTCAAGCCCTTGAAACTGATTTGTGTTGTACTTGCCACGTGGAACAGCGCCTGAGAGCGTAGCATTCCCATTGGCAAACCCCAAACGGTAATCGACGGTGCCCTTTGCTCCCTGCAGCTTTCTTCCAAGCCTTGCGAACTCCGTTCCGCCAAAATCCAGATTGAAATCACCCAGCGTTGCAGTAAAGTCTGTTCCCCGCATCTCCACGAACACCTTGTCAAACTCCTGTAGCGTCTGCGTTGTACCCTCCGGCTGAATGGGCGTGCTCTCGTCTGTCAGCGCGGCAACCACTTCGAGGTCGGAGGCAATCTTCCCGGCCATCTGAAGCCGGAGACCGGAGTTCAAAGAAAGGTCGCGGTTGGAGCCAACGGTGAACCCGCGGACAATGCTTCCGCTCTTCTGCAGGTTCTGGCCAAAGATGTCGTCGACATTGAATGACGATCTTGGCCTGGACACTCTCAGTGTGTCACGGCCGGTCGAATCTTTGAGAACCACGAGTCTTCGTCTGTAGTAGGACTCTTGAAATCGGAATGGCAAATAGCGGTAGGTGATAGTCAACCGTCTGCCGGTGCCCGTGGAATCGGAAAGCGCTTGAAGAACAAACACACTGTCGAGTTTCAGTTCACCTATGCGATTGTCTATAAAGTAATCGACCCCAGGTTGCAGCCTCCTGCCGGAGCCAAGCACGAGAGTCTCCGATCCTGTCGTGATGAATTGATGTGGAAGCCGAAGAAGTGAATCCTTGAGTTGAGAAGTCAGCGAAACAACCACAGTGTCACGAAACGATGACGAGACCGTAGACGATGACTGGGCAACAGAGAACTCATGAAGGACAACCGTGCACCACCAAAGGACGGCAACAAAGATGACGCGGAAGGATATGTGGGAATGTCTGCTCATCCGACTCGAATATACGAGAAAGGTCTAAGGTAGTAAAGATGAACAGTCTGCTTATCCTCCTTTCGGTTTAGGTTGTTGGAAGAGAAAACTGATTTCTGTATATTGTGCTGGAAGCCTTGCCAAAGTGGCGGAATTGGTAGACGCGCTGGACTCAAAATCCAGTCCGGCTTACACCGGGTGTCGGTTCGAGTCCGACCTTTGGTACAACATTGCAACACTTCGTTTATGTCCTCCGGTCTTCGAAAGACAAGCGCCTCTACATTGGCATGACCAACAGTGTTGAACGCCGTTTGCGAGAACACAATGCCGGAAAGGTCGGTTCAACACGCAACCGCCGGCCGTTTTCTCTCATCCACATGGAATCGTTTCCTTCTCGTCTGGAAGCTGCCAAACGAGAGCGCTTTCTCAAGAGTGGTCCTGGCCACCGCTTTCTGATGCGAACGGTTGCAGATGCGAGCCGCGCCCCGACTCCGCCGGGGTGAACTGTCCTCAAAATCCAGCTTGTCCCGTTCTACGGGATCCGGCTTACACCGGGTGTCGGTTCGAGTCCGACCTTTGGTACAACATTGCAACACTTCGTTTATGTCCTCCGGTCTTCGAAAGACAAGCGCCTCTACATTGGCATGACCAACAGTGTTGAACGCCGTTTGCGAGAACACAATGCCGGAAGCTGCCAAACGAGAGCGCTTTCTCAAGAGTGGTCCTGGCCACCGCTTTCTG
>CAYHRX010000130.1:0-1926 GCA_964359075.1 uncultured Chitinophagales bacterium | reverse complement strand
TTGTCCCGTTCTACGGGATCCGGCTTACACCGGGTGTCGGTTCGAGTCCGACCTTCGGTACCATAGGCAGGCTCGAATGGCTGACGGAGGTCAGCCATTTTTCATTTCATCATGTCGCCGACGACTTGCTTCTTGAATCCCCCGGGTAGTTCAAATACGCCCAGCGCCAATGTCTTCTTCTCAATCCTCGTCACCTCCTGTGACTCCACCACTTTCCCATCGAGTCTCGTGGTGGCAGCCAATGGGAAGTATCCCATCTTCATTACTCTCGCCTCCCAATCATCACCAACCGAAGCGATATCCTCGCCGATGGCTTTTGAAATGACAGCGTACAGCGAGCCAAGTCCTTTTGTCGCCCAAATCTCCGTCTCCTGCCCCTCGTCCCGGACAATCATCTGGTCGCACTGATAACCGAGAAGCTTTCTTGTTTTCCCCGTGTGCTGGACAATGGATCGTTTCTTCTTTGTCTCCACTGGAACTTGCAACTGTTCTGCCTTGTCGTCCTGCCGAATCTCGAAGTAGGTACGCTCTTCTTCATTCAACATCCACACAACCTTCTTGTCGTTCCTGTAGATCATGGTAGAGGAAGGCGAGGTCCCGATAGCTGAGTTGTGGATCTTCACCATGCCGTTCTTCACGTACATGGTCATGGTGAATTGCTGGGGGGAGCCGGTTTCGTCTGTGGTCAGATTCTTGCTTTCAATCGTTCCTTCAAACTGTGCCTGCGCAGAAGCACAAACGTAGAGTGTGAGGAATAGAACAAGGTTGAGTCTCATTTGATGAGCACCAGCGACTTTGTTTCAGTGTATCCCCCAACCCGAAGCTGGTAGTAATACACGCCGCCGGCCAAACCGTTAGCATCAAATGTCGCCTCGTACATGCCCGAAGGAAATACTTCGTTAACGAGGGCTGCAACTTCGCGACCCAAGACATCGTTGACCGTGAGTGTTACTCTCGTCTGTCCTGATTGAGTGAGGAAGAACCGGATTGTCGTTATTGGATTAAACGGATTGGGATAATTCTGGAACAACTTCGGCCCATCCGGCAACCCCCCTGCTCCAACTTCCCTCACCGACGTGAATAGCAGGTTTCGGTAGAACTCAATACCTCCTCGCTCCCCTCCAACAAACAGATCTTTGTCACCATCATTGTCGATGTCGACGATTGCCGGGCACACCGCTCGGGCTGAGTCGGTAGCACCAAATGCGTTTGACACGAACACGAAGCCCGGATTCCCAACCGGCCCATCGTTTCTGTAGTAGTAGAGTCTCCCATCGTTGGCGCCGATTACCAGGTCCTGGTCTCCGTCGTTGTCTGTGTCAGCAAACGTCTGGCGTGCGTTCTCACCTACCGTGATACTCTGAAACGATGGCGTCACGAGCACGAAGCGTGGTGATTGTGGTGTGCCGATGTTCCTGAAGAATGCAATCCTCCCATCCTGCTTACCGACGAACAGATCGAAGTCACCATCGCCGTCATTATCAAAGAACGATGGCACAGCATAGCTTTGCGTCCCCACATTGAGACTATCGAACTGCGAGAGCTGTCGCTGGAAGACTGGACTCGCTGGCGTGCCGGTGTTTCGGTAGAACAAGACGTTACCATCGAAGTGTCCGACGAACATATCGAAGTCTCCGTCCGCATCTATGTCGGCGAACCTTGGGGTCAATCCCACAAATGGCGTGGCGCCGATATAAGAGCTGTCGATAATGGAGAACGATGGACTGCCTGCGGTCCCAATGTTCCGGAGGAATGCCACGCGCCCAAACAGGTCTCCCACAAACATGTCCTTGTCGGTATCATTGTCTATGTCAACGAACGCGGGAGTGGCTTCGATTCCCAGGTCAAGAGTGCTCAGGTAGTTCTTCGTGACGAGAGTCAGCACGAAGTTCGCCGAGTCGCCGACATTACGGTAGAACCAGAAAT
>CAYHRX010000129.1:0-8340 GCA_964359075.1 uncultured Chitinophagales bacterium | reverse complement strand
AGAATAGACGTAACGCTGAAAATTTCAACACCAGATCTCCCATGAAAGCGAATGCATGGACCAGTCTACGGCCATGCATTCCAAGTCCGCAAGCCTCTGCGCAATATACAGCCGAGAGGCCGACTGAGCTGCATCATCCTGCTCCGGCGCCGGACTAGCAGGCGTTGCCGGTTAACTCATCTGAGTAATACAAGTTTCTTGGTCTCCACATATTCTCCTGACTGGCCGTCTGCAACCGGGCGGGCTTTGATCTGGTAGAAGTATACGCCCGATGCAAGTGACCTACCCGATGAGTTCTGAGCGTTGAAGCGGACTTCGTATGTCCCTGCATTCTTCGGCTCGTTCACGAGCGTAACAACCTCTCGCCCGGTAATGTCAAAGACTTTGAGGGTCACATATCCGTCAATCGGGATCCCATACCGTATGGTTGTGGCGGGGTTGAATGGATTCGGATAATTCTGATCAAGTCGATACGCTGAAGGCACCAGGTTGTGCAACTGTTCTGCTTTGAATCCCCTCCCCACTTCTTTTAGCCATAACTGAGAGACGATTGCCGACTTCTCACCTCGGGCATTGATGCCGATTGTCACCTCGCCACTCTTGTATGCTTCTTTCGGGAGTTTGATGTATTCGATTTGTCGCGGCGACATGGTAACAGACAATGGCCCATGCAACTGGATGCCATTTGCATCCATATCCTGGATATGAAGAGCATTATCACGTGCGACGTACTCGGCGGCCACTTCATACTCACTCAACGGGTTCAGTCCGCTGAATCTGTAGCGGACAGACAAAGGGTCCTCATTAGCTGTCTGCGATGGTGCGGCACCCCACCGGACTGCGCTTCCCTTGACAAGGTGTGCATCGTTTGCCGGAATTGCGCTGCCGCAGTCTTCGTGATAGTACATGGGAAGCGTGAACTGCGTCTGCGATATTACCCGGTCATCCCGATATGTTTGTACTCCGGAAATCTCATAGCGGTACACCCCGGGCGGGACTTGCAGACCCGAGTCCGTGCGGCGGTCCCACACGATCTCCTTTCGGCCAGACACCATCCAGGCATTCTCGAGCCTGCGGACCACCTGGGCTCCACTATTATAGATACGGACTGCGACGCGTCCAAAGTCCGTAAGGGTGAACGTATTCTCGATGGCGCTGACATCACCATCAGCGGCAAAGCGGATATCTTTCATCCGCAGGCCGAGCATGCGGCGCTGCGCTCCGCTGTTATCGGCCCAACGCTCAACCGCAAACAACTGGTCGAAGCCGGCCCAGAAGGTGCCATCCCCGTCAATCACAATCTTCCCGAATGGAACATCAACGCTCCCGATGGCGGCGAACGTATCGTCACCGCCCTGTGAATCGAGCAGCTCAAGAGCCGCAGTAAATTTGAAGACCTGCGAGTTCACATTGTCCACGACATAGATGTTGCCGAAGTGATCGACCTTCAATGATTTGAAGTACTGAGAGTAGTTGCCCCGGACTTCTTTGATGAGGGAGAGTTGTGTTCCGAGGTCGTCAAACACACAAATGCGCTTGCCGATCTGATCGACCACATAGAGGAGTCCGTTGCTCGATCCGTTCCACCTCCCAGCAGCAATGCTGGAGGGAGAATCGAAGCCCTCGAAACGTGTAACGAGTGACGCTCCATGTGCACCCAGTGCAAACTTCATGATCGTATTCTGAGATGCATCAGCCACATACAGCAAATCATCGCTGACATTCAGCGGCGTGCCGTTGTCGTTGTGGGCGATGTCGGTCGGATTCTGAATGCCGTTGATGAAGAACTGCGGCTGGAGCGTTGCATCAGCGCCTTCTCCTGCAATACAAAGAACGGCAATTCTCTTGCTTCCCGTTTCGCCGACGAACACCCTTCCATCCGGATCAACGGCAATGGCAGAGGGCCCGTTCACATTGTCGTATGATTTGATCCAGCGGTTCATGTTGCCATAGAGGATGCGGTTCCACTCCGGGTCGGTGACCAGCTGGATGTACGTTGCCGTTACAAATGGCGCACGCTCCATATAGTGAGCAAAGTAGTAGGAAGCCGTCTTGTCTGGAGTACTGAATAAGGTCCGGTCAAGCTTTGACCTTGACACATTGCGGGAGAGCCGCCCAATGCCATGCTCACGGCTGACAGGAATATCAATGAAGGTCTCGCCCACCGACGCCCCACTCCCTTCCAGTGAGGACGATGACGCGAACCGCTTTGCCGGCAGGGTCAGCGTTCCACCGGTAACGATCCAACCGTTGCCTTGTTTCTGGAACTGCAGCCCCCCCACTCAAGAATTTCACGCTGGCAGTCGATCCCTCCACAGCGATGTCTGCTTTCGAAGCACCTGCAGGCCTTGAGGAGATGGTACCACTCTCAATGATTGACGAGAGTTGAATATTCCGGGCAACGTGTTTCCGCACAATCCCCTCGCTCCCTCGCCCATGCGCAAGACCCTTCAGTTCATCCAGCACGAACCCGACTTGCGCTTCATCGGAAACACGCGCCCAGTGTGCACCAAGACTTTCTGGAGATTTGCCCTGCCCGGCCGCTCTTGCGCCGAATGCCACGCCTATCGCCCACATCATCACGAGATACCGTTTCATAGTTCCTCCTCGATTATCCTTGCAGGGAATTAGATTGAGAATTTGAGACTTGCCTGAACTATGTTGGCCGAGAAATCCAGGTCGTTGAAATACCGGAAGTACATGATCTCGATCGATGAGCTCTCAAGGAACTCAAGATCGGGGTTCATCTTGCCCACACCGCGCAGCAGATACTCCAGGCTAAAGCCAAAATTGTTCGAGCCGAACTGCTTCAGCTTGTAGTCGGCAGTTCGCAAGCCGTCACTCACAAACTGCTGCCCAACATACTTCTCCTTCGTGAAGTATGCCGCTCCCTGCGCGTAGTAGCGATAGTTCACACCAAAGATCAGATCATTGATCACGTACTTGTTGAGCTTCACTTCTGCCGTATGCGACCTCACCTTCCAACTGTCAAAGTAGTACCTGTAGCCACCGATAAGCGATGCCTTTATCGCAGGGATCATTTGGGATACCCTGGCTGAAACCGCGTGCCGTGTGCGTTTTGAAGGATGCAACTCCTCGGTCATCACAAACACACCGCTGTTGTCGGTTACCCTTACCTGTCGGTATGGATCACTGAGATATCCGGTGAGGTGGACGATGTCATAACCCGCGTCGAGAACCGTTGTCGGGGAGAGTAACTGTGTGACGTTGAGCGATCCTGTGACAACCTTCTTGCTTCTGTTGAGGAGGTCACTGTTCGGCAGAATCTTGCCAACCTGATCAGCGTTGTATTGACCGCGCAATGTGATCGTCGTGTTGTTGTCGTTCAGTTCCTGACTGATCGTGCCGATGATTGCGGTCGACACGTAGTCGACCTCCTGACTGCGGTAGACGTTTGCAGCAACGGTGGTGTTTTTGCCGAAACCCTGTTCAACACCGAGAATCACCTGACCACGGCTTTTCTCAAACGCCTCGCTGGCCCTGCGCTGCGGCCTCGTGGCTCCGGTGACTGCAGTTACCGGAGGAACCGTCACTTGATCAAGCTCGATATCGATGAGCAGGGCAGTCTGCCGGAAGATCTTCTTTGCCAGGTTGAACGACGTCGTTATCACGCTATTATCGCCACTATCAGAGAAAAAATAGGAGGTGAATCCCATCTGGTCTCCACCGGCCAGTGCCGGCAGCACTGTGAAGAAGAACATCGCCGGAAGTAGTACAAGTGACACAGGTTTTAGCAATCGTCGCATCGTCAAATCTCTAATGACCGGTGACTATGACACGTCTATTTTGCACATCCACAACCGCCGCCTATCCCACTCGCCCCGCCAATGCTTCCCTCGCGCGTCGAGAAGAACTTCTGCTCAAGTGTCTGTTTGGCGAACTGGCTTTGCCGCTCCATGATGGGGTCCGCGAGCTTCTCGCGCTCATAGGCGCGGACATTCGCACAACCAGAACTCCAGACAGAAAGAGAACAAACAACGACTGCGCTAATGAACTTGTTCATATGCATCTTCCTTTAGGAGACCAGTGTATCCTGCGTGAACAAACCGCACCACGCCGTACCGGTCGACGACCACAGCCGACGGCATTGCCGGAACGTTGTATCTGCCTGCCACCCGCTTTGTGTCATCGTAGAGCGAAGTCAACTTCACCCGATGCTGTTTGAGGAACTCCACCGCATTCTCCCGCACATCGTCGATGTTGACAGCGAGAATCCTCACTCCCGATAATTTCGCCTCGAATGCTGCAAGTTGTGGGAGCGATCTACTGCACGGCGCACACCAACTGGCCCAGAAGTCGATGATCACCACGTGGCCGCGCAGTTCTGCAAGTGAGAGCGTGGAGCGTCCATCGACCGAGGTCAGTGTAAATCCCGGGGCCGGCTTCCCGATCAACTCCGGCCCCATCGCCAGGGTGGTCGAAACACCAAGGGCAACTGCAAGTCCGATTCTAACAACAGCTCGATGCATTCGCCACCTACCGGGAGATTGTGTTTGAGTACTGAATTCCAGCATCCATCCACTCGATCATTGTCAGCAAATCCCTATTCGCCGGGAGAAATGGATCGATCCGGTTGAACGGGTCTTTTGCCCAGAGTTGGGTATGGTCATAATTGAGTGAGCGATAGTCTGTGTTGCCTGAATTGTTGAGCTGACGGCCATACATCACCCACATCAACGGGCTGCGCCGTGCGCCGTATTGCGAGACGTAGTTCATCTGCGTGTTTGAGCGAGCCCTGTATTTGTTCGCCATTGTGAGGGTGTCGTACACTGTTGTTGTTCCGCTCATGTTCGAGTTCGGCGGAGGAGGCACCAGATCCGATGGCACGGTTGCAAGACTCAGCCCGCCTGCCGGTGAGGCGGCATTATGGCACGATACACAACGCTGATCGAGGATCGCCTGAATCGTGTTCGTCCGGCTGGTTCTGTAGCGGTCAAAGAAATCTACTGTGTCTATCCTGGCTGCAGGATGGCTCATCACATTGTCGGCATTATTGAAGCCGGCCTCATATGTTGTACCTCGAGCTTTGTTCCGCACCTGCAGTGATGAGAGTATTTCCAGATCGTTGATGATCCGGTCCCGGTCGTGTGCGTCGTGACAGCCCGTGCACAAACGACGTTCGCCAGGCATCACTTGCACCCAGGTCGGCTGGTTTACAATCATCATCGCATATTGATCAAGGGTCTGCATGTGGAGCGAGCGATTCGCAGGAACCTCGACCGCGAACGAGCCATCCGACCGTACCGGCGCATAACCAACGACGCGCTGTTTCTCAAAATTCGTCCGTCCGATCGGGCCGCCACGCTTGTTGCCATCACGCGGGAGGGGCACTGCTTCAAGAACGCGAAGATACTTCACCTGGCCAATCGAGCCATCGTCATTCACAAACGTCGCCGATGGACGTGCCTGACCATCTGTAGCCGCACGGTCGTACACATTTCCGTCGAAGAACATTCCAGTCGTGAGCCCCGCAGCGATTCCCGCTGCTACGTTCGGGTCCATCGGGATCACCTGGGGGATGCCGCCTGGGATCTTCTCTCTTGGCAGAACAGGCACCGGATCGTATTCGTTGTAGCCGGGATCGTTGTAGATCAACTGCACATTGCTGCCATTCTTGTCCATCACGTAGATGCCGTAATCCACCTGGGCGTTGCTCATCCCGTTCTGAATGGGAATCGGTGACATGGCAAAGAGGATTCTCTCTCTCCTGTCTGCAGGTGAGTTCTTGTCGAGAATGGGGAACGGTGTCTTATAGATCCCGTCCGTTGGCCGATTCGTGTTGTTGAACGGGACGCTGGCCGGAGTAATAAACGAGAGGTTGTCATCCGACTTTGAGATGTCGATGACGGCGATAGCACCACCTTCGAAGGGTGAAGTCCTCTCCATCACGGAGCAGATTATGCCGCCATCGGAGAGCTCACGTGGTTCCAGATACACGCGGCTGCCACTCTGCTGTGGACTGTGATTCCCATACATAACAAACGGACGAGTCCCATCGGGATTGATGACGAACAGGGGGAATTTATTCGGATCGCCGAGGTGCTCCCAGCGGCTGTAGAATACTTTTCCGCTCGAATGGACAATGGGGTTCGTGTCGTGACTTTGGTTGAACGAAATCCGCCGGATGTTGATGAGACGGCCGTCAGGACCACGGTCGCCGACATGAAGCAGCGGCGAATTGTGTCGCTCATATTCGTCGACAATTCCCGGCCGAGTCGAAGCGAACATGATTTGCCCGTTTGGAAGATAGATCGGATCCATGTCGTCGCCAAAGGTCTGATCAGTTATCTGTACCAAGCCGCTCCCATCGATATTCATTTCATAGAGACGCCAGAGTGAGTTTCGATTCTCCTTCATGGAGAAGAGAATCCTCTTGCCATCAAAGGAGACCTCAGGGTCAACAGCAGCGCCGTAATTGTTAGGATTCGTCTGGTTGCGCTGAGTGTATTGGGCAGTTAGGTTCTTCAGCTCGCCCTGACTTGAGATTGGGGAGAGCAAATAGAGATCTGTCCCCGGATAGTACTCGTCAAAGTTACTGCGCATCGCACCGCTGCGGTTGTTGATCTGGCTTGGCTCTTTGACGAACACAAGCGCCGCCTGACCCGAGCGCTGCAGGATGTCATCCGGTGGAGATGACCCGCACGAAAGAAGGATCATACTCACTGATGACAGCGAGAGCGCCTGGAGAAAACGCTGACGTGAAAGGACCTGCATCTTCATACTTCTCTCCTCCCCTTAGAAATAGAACTGCACCCCAAATGTGAACACCAAATTGTGCGCAATAAACGGATCGCTGTCGTTAATCTTCTGTGAGAAGATTTGATCGCGGATATCGTAGCGTAGACCGAGTTGGTTCGTTCCGAGGAACCCGATCAGCGGGATCCGCTTTCCAACACCAAGCACGCCCGCGAACTTCGATTGGCCACCTTGATTGATGCCGGCAACCCCAAATGTAAAGTACGGGAGGTAACCCGACGGATTGTAGTCGTACGCGCCAACGAACTCGTACGCATACAGGCGTTCGGTCTCAAAGACTTGAGCCTTGGCAACATTCTCCAGCACTCTCGACCTTAAGCTGCCGACGCCAAGAGACGCCTCGACAAAGTACCGACCACCCAGGAAGAAGTAGTTGTACCGGAGCCCGAAGAACTGGTTGGTTCCGAAGCCACTCGCTGCATACGCACCGGCGGCCACGCTGAGACTGCTTTCATAGCGCAACTGGGCACGGGCGGAGGGCTGGGTCATCGTTCCAATCAGAAAAGAGACTCCGACAAGCATATGGCGAAAGGTCATGATACACTCCGTCTTGTTTTTCATCGAAGCATGAACGTAACACCGAGGCTGAATTCTTGGAAGAACAGTAGTTCAGTGTTTGACTCTCGCTCACTCCGTACACCGGTAGCGTACTGCTTCACTTCAACTCTCACGCCGAATGATTTCGTGATGTAGTAGCGAGCCCCACCGCCGAAGTTCACGCCTAGTGTAGTTACGGTTTCATCACCAATTGAGTTTGTTGGAACTGTAAGAAACAGTCCGCCGCCAACTGCGCCGTATGGAATTAGACGCCCCCGTGTTGTGAGATTCAGAATCGCGTTTACCGAGAGAGGATAGAGATTCGCAGTCTTGCCGATCACCTGCTCTCCGGCCAGTTCCAAGTTGAATGCACTGTAGTTCATGGACAGCCGAAGTCCAAACGTGCCGCTGCCACCCATGAGGCCTGTGTGCGGGGATATCTCAAATGAGACTCCATCGTTCAAGTCGATCACGGCTGTTGGCGGTATAACAGGCAATGTTTCCGGATCCATATCCTGCGCCGACCCTGTTTGAACTCTTAGCACGGTGGCCAACACGCATGCGAGTATGAACCGAGCATCATAGAATTGCAAGCGAGAGCCCTCCTCCAATTGAGTATCCGACAGACGACAGCTTTGCTGGAAGAACTATTATCACGGCCGGAGCAATGAACAATTCGAGATCCGTCACGACTTCTCTTGACAGATCAAGCCCGACTGTACAGATCATGTTCCGCTCAGTTTGAGACGGGATTCTCTTTGAGCCTAACCCGCCAAGCGACACCATTCTCTCTTGAGTGGAGAGGATCTGTACACCCGGTGCAACACTGACGGCCACATCGACGGCACTAGCTATCTGTCCAATGCGCAGTTCCAACAGTAGTTGGTATTTGGTGAGATTCACCATAACGGTATTATCAGCACCGACGATGTCATATGCTTGTGCAACTTCAGCAAACCCAGCAGATAGACCGACCGTGACGCTAGGAGATACCTGAAATCCCAGAGACAAACCAAAAAGCTGATA
>CAYHRX010000128.1:0-8342 GCA_964359075.1 uncultured Chitinophagales bacterium | reverse complement strand
TGTACAAGTATGTTCACCCGGGAGGAGGTGCAGTGGAGGAAGGTGGTGGATTGGGGATACAGAAGCCTTTCCGGGTTCGACTTCTTCCGTTGCTTGCGCCTAACACGTTCCCCCCAAGCTACACAGGTCCCATAGACCTCTGGCAGAGAAACCCACCGATGCCGGTGGAAGAACTCCCCCCTATCGGAATGGATGTGAAAGAGATCTTCAGCAACGAACCGCCGTCGCACTTTACATTGTTCCAGAACTATCCGAATCCGTTCAACCCATACACGCAGATTCGCTATTCACTCCCTCTGCGTGCGAGAGCATCGCTGAAGGTGTTCGACGTGCTCGGTCAATTGGTTGCAACGTTGGTGGATGAAGAGCAAATGCC
The DNA here is from genome assembly GCA_964359075.1 of uncultured Chitinophagales bacterium. GTDB lineage: Bacteria > Bacteroidota > Ignavibacteria > UBA10030 > UBA6906 > UBA11986. The sequence continues at coordinate 7,966 of CAYHRX010000128.1, read as the reverse complement.
CGGACACTACATCGCAGTGTTAGAGGGAGCCGATCTTTCTACTGGATTGTACTTCTATCGGCTTGAGGCAGGTAGCTTTGTGGAGACAAAGAAGGCCTTACACATAAAGTGAGAATGGAAGCTTTTGGCTGCTTACTGCTGTCTGTTCAACTGCTCCAGTAGGTCCTTTGCGTCCTGATATCCCGGCTCAATTGCCAATGCCCGCTGCAAATTCTCTTTCGCCTGACTGACCCTGCCGAGTTTGGCATACGCCACTCCGAGTACGTACCGTGCTGTGGCAGCGCCTTGTGCGGGCAGTTTGTACCTTCCTCTCTCATCAACAGTGAATGCGATCTCAACCTGGGCCGCGGCTGCCGAGGCCTGCTCGTCTTCCAACAAGAGAACTGCGTACTTCATCCGGGCAAATGGGTTTTCGTCCGTTTCAAAGCAACGCTGATATTCCGTCATTGCCTCTTCTCGCTTACCTTCCTGGCTGTAGTAGTCCGCATACCGAAGGAGCGGCTCGTAGTGAAAGGGGATGACCTTGGCAATTGCAAGGCATTCCTTTCGTGCGAGGTCGTACTGTTTGTTCTGCGCATAGAACTCGGCAAGCAAATACCTCGCATCCGACCAGGCCATGCCGCCTTTTATCATGCGGAAGACGACGCTTTCAACAGAAGTAGCTGCCTTGAACTCGTAATTCACCGGCCCGGTTTCAAACGGCCATCGCCGCCTCAGCAGATCGATCTTCACTCTGCCGACAGTCCGATCGAACTCGGTTACCCGAGAGAGATCCATCAGAACGGAATCAGGCGGCTCATTCGCATGATTCCATTCTGAAGTTTGAACGAGGAGATTGTTCAGCTCGATTGCTCTGCAGAATGTCTTCGCCATCAGGAAATAGCCATTGACGTTGGGATGGAGGTGTTCGAGGAACAGGTTGTCATCGAGGATGCCGTGCGGCGATGCGCTTATGAACGCTGAGTCCACGCGTGCGAGTGGGACAGCGTGCTGCTTGCAGACCGTTAGCAGGTCGTTCTCAAATTCTTCTGTTGCCCTGAACCGCAGCGCATCAAGGTCCTTCGCCCGTATCAGTGCCTGCTTTGCCTCATCATATCGGGCAAGCGAGTAGAGTGCGTTGCCCAGCTTGAAGAATGCCGTCGCGTTCATGGAATCAATCTGTGCCGCTCTCGTGTAGGACAGGACCGCCTCTTCGCGTTTGCTTTGAGCAATGGCGGAGTCACCTTCCACCACAAGCTTCTGCCATACGATCTGTTGCTCCGGGGTTGTCTTTGTGTCGAAGACACTGGTGAAAGGTTTCTGCCCTCTCCAGTTACTCACCAAAGTGCTGAACATGACGGGTACGTGACGTGCCTGCGCTGTCTCGATGAGATCGACCAGGTTGTCACGATAAACCTCTCTTGCGATCTTGTACAGCTCTCCATGAAGTGGGATCGTCTGGTTCCCCACCATCTGTCCCATCAAGCTCTGACTCGGCTTTTGGTCAGTTCCCGAGAGCTGTCGTTGGAGCCACAGGTATCCGTCCCTGAGCAGCAGAAAGGCTCGGGTTTTCTGGAGACCGAGGTTCAGGCGAGCGAGCCACGGTCCGCCCGGTACATTGATGGAAGACCCCACTCCGTAAATCCCGTAGAACTCGTTGTGTCCGACATAGATGATGAACAAGTCAGGCTCGTATGGAAGTAATTCGTCCATGAAATCCTGCACAACGAACGTCCCGATTGCCGACAGGCCGACGTTGATCACCTCGACATTGTATTGAGGCAGCAGAACCTTCAGCCTGTCACGCATGAAACTCGGCGCTGTGGCATGGAACTCAAACGGGAACCCAGCCATCGTTGACTCGCCGAGACAGAAGATGCGCTTGGTATTCTTCGACTTCTTGATTTCAAACGTGTCGTCGGCTGGCTCAGGGATGACCGCCCCGGGCTGCGCAAAATACCGACGGGCAACAGCGCGGTTGATGAAATAATATTCCTTGCCTCCGAGCATGCGCTTCGTTACGAGACTCAGGTTTCCTCCATAGTTGAAGAGGCGCAGCGTGAATTCAAAGACGAAGAGCAGTACCAACGGCGAGGCAAGCATCACGAGGTTGAAGAGCCTGCGTTTCGACGGTGACAGTCCTGCCGGATCTGTGTCCACAGTCTTCTCGGAAGTATGCTTCTTCGTCTTCATTGAGGGTTTGAGTTTATCCGTTCGAGGAGTCTTCGGGCTGGCGCGAAGGAGGAATCCCACTGGAGTACCTGCTGCAGTTGCGCAACCGCCCGATCCCTCTGGTTGCCACGGTGGTACGCGTCGGCGAGGAGAAACGCAACCTCGGCTCTGTCGTTGGTCTCCGTGGCCAGCGCAACGGCCTTCTCAAAGAACGGAATAGCATCCTTCGGCTCAAGGGCCAGCATTCCCAGTGCACGGTTGGCGAAGAGCGTCTGTTCGATCTTTGTTGATGCGAAGAGGATACCCGCGGCCTCCTGGTTTCTCCCCTGTCTGAGGTACAACCGACCCAGGAGGAGATAGGCGGAGACGTTCAGCGGTATCTGGTTGATCAGCGCTTTGTACTCCTTCTCCACCTTTTGCCATTCACCTCGTTTCTCGTAAAACTGCGCTGCAGCGACATGACCCTCTTCCCAGGTCATCTGACCGTTGACGATTGTCTCTACGATGGACCCGAGCGTGTCTTCTGAAGAAACAGGGCGCAGTTCTTTCGTGTCAGGCCTGAATGGCCACCCCGATGTGAGAAGGTCTGTGCGTCGTTTTGCACAGAGCGAATCCAAATCAGTAAGGGCTCTCGCGTTCCAGAGTCTGCCGTCATCAAGCCGGTCGCGAGCATTCCATGTGTTCTCATCCACAATGATCTGATGGAGATGCATCGGCCAGGTAAACTCTTTCGCGATCAGAAGGTAGCCTCGCGCGTTGGGGTGCAGGTGTTCGAGTATGAGGTTGTTGCCAATAAGTGAGTCAGGAGAATTGGCCCTGAACTTTCGCTCCATATCAACGAAGAAGACCTGCTTGCCGTCATCCATCTCGCGGAGTGCGTTGTTGAAGTCAGTGCTTGTGCGGAACCGCAGCATGTCATAGTCCCGCGCCTTCTCGTACTCAAAGCGGGCGTCGTGTCGTTGTTTCAGGGAGTCAAGGCAGCGGGCAATCTGGTAGTGTACATCACCTCTCAGCGAGTCAAGTGTGAGGGCTAGCCGGAATTGCGCAAGCGCCGAGTCGGGCTTCCCATCCAGAAAGAACGCCATGCCGCGGTTGTAGGCTATGTTAAAGAGCAACGCCTGCGCCGGTCCATTCTCAGGCGCGTCCTTCGAGATAAACGGTGGCTGGTCCCTGAGGTTGGAGACCTGTGAGGAGAGAAGGAGGTAGATGTTGTTGTCTGCACAGATGTCTCGCAGCTCCCCCAGATTAGCCCTGAAGTTTTCCAGTGCCTGATTGTATTGTTCGCTTCCATAGCGGATGTACTGTCCACGTGCAAGCCGCTCCATCATTGTGCCTGAAGGTTCCGCAGCGTCTGAATCCCTGAACCAACGGCCAATGGTTGCGTACCAATCCCGCAGGAGGACAAATGTGCGGCAGTGGGCAAGCTTCAGATAGAGCTTGCTGAGCCATCGTGAAGCGGCGATGGACTCGCGGGAAGCGACGCCGAGTGCGCCATAGAATTCATTGTGTCCATCGTACACACAGAACATGTCAGGCTCGTAGTCAACAAGCTCACGTGCGATGTCAACAACGGTGTAGCTGTTCGTTGCCGTCATGCCGAGGTTGATGACCTCGATGGATCTGTCGGGGAACAGGGCTTTCAGTCGGTCGCGCAGGAAGGTCGAGAATGAGCCGACGTAGCTATACGGATATCCGACTGTTGTGGAGCCGCCAAGACAAAATATCCGAAACGTGCCGGGTGGTTTGGGAACCGAAAAGTAGTCGGGGGATGTATTCGGACTGAACTCGACTCTTGAGAAGTACCGACCCTTCACATCGGGGTTCATGATGTGGTACGTCTTCCCGTTGATGATTTCGGTTGTGAAGAGTGAGAGATCGGGGCCGTAGTGGATTGCCCGGAGAATGATCTCGGCAAAGATCAGGGTCAGGAATGGGAAGGCAAGCGTGAAGGCCAGAAACCAACGTCGCTTCTCTTGCGACAGGTTTTTCGTAGCAGCCTTTGTGCTCTGTTCTCTCTTATTCACTCTGAGGAAGGGCTATTGCAGTCAGACTTCTCGTTGAAGGAGGAAACGAATCTCCTTCCACATCATGTTCCACGATGGTGGTTATGAAGGTGACGAGCGTGTGGTCAATATACAACGATTGAAAGTGAATTCAAAAGATGGAGTACAGCACGTTCACGTTCCGGTTCATTGCATTTCCCTCCGCTTTTCTTTACTTTCGATTCGACATCATGCATACAACTCATTTCCTTTGTGGCACGATCCTTCTCATGGGTTTAGCTGCTGCCGTTCCGCTCGAAGATCAGAGGTCTGCTTCGGGAGAGCCACAGGCATCCTTCACCCCGCAGTGGGTGCAGGATGCTATCTTCTACCAGATCTTTCCCGAGCGCTTTGCAAACGGTGATCGAACAAACGATCCGCCGGGCACACAACCATGGGGAGGGAAGCCGACGTCGAAGAACTATTTAGGCGGCGATCTGAAGGGCATCATCGATCATCTAGACTACATCTCGTCTCTCGGCATCAACGCGCTGTACCTCAATCCGATTTTCGAATCCAACAGCAACCACAAGTACCACGCAACCGATTACCTGAAGATCGATCCGGCATTTGGCGACGAGAAGGTGTTCAAGAAACTCGTGAACGAATGCCACAAGCGCGGCATCCGCATCATCCTCGATGGCGTGTTCAACCATACCGGCACGGAGTTCTTTGCGTTCAAGGACATCAAGCAGAACGGTGCGAAGTCAAAGTATCTCGGGTGGTACAATATCTACAGTCTGCCCCTCGGACCGCCGAGCAAGCCAAACTACGAAGCCTGGTGGGGCTACGGCGACCTGCCGAAGCTGATGACACACAACCCCGACGTCCGCAACCATCTCTTTCGCGTCACCGAGTATTGGATGAACCTGGGGATTGATGGCTGGCGGCTTGACGTGCCGAATGAAATCCCGCATCAATTCTGGATTGAATGGAGGAAGCACGTCAAAGCGTTGAACCCCGATGCCTACATCGTTGGGGAGATCTGGGACAATGCACGGTCGTGGTTGAAGGGGGATCAGTTTGATGCGGTGATGAACTATCGGTTCCGGAACGCGTGTCTGGATTTCTTTGTCACCAAAAAGACATCGCCTCGGGAGTTTGACTCGGCGCTCGCCGGGGTCAGGAGTGACTATGCAGAGGAGGTCAGCTTCGCCATGCAGAACCTCCTCGGTAGTCATGATACCGAACGACTGCTGACGCTCTGCAATGGCGACAAAGAGATGATGAAGCTCGCGCGGTTGTTCCAGATGACATATGTTGGAGCGCCGATGGTGTACTATGGGGATGAGATCGGAATGGCTGGTGGGAAGGACCCCGCCTGCCGCGGCACGATGATCTGGGATGAGAAAAAGCAGGATGGGAAGTTGCTCGCTTACTTGAAGGGCCTCATTCAGTTGCGGAACACTCACCGCGTGCTAAGGCGTGGGACGTACGAGCCTCTGATGACGAATGATAAGTCCGACGTCTATGCTTTCGTTCGGAGAGGGGAGAACGATGCGGCAGTGGTGGCTCTGAATAGAAGCGGGAAGGAACAGTCGATTGAACTACCAATGAAGGGAATGGACGACGTGAAAGGATGGAATCAAGTGTGGCTGGAGAAATCGAACATGAAGTTGCAGGCCGGGGCGACGGTTCAGATTCTGGTGCCGGCGAAGTCAGGGGTTGTTCTGATTGGGGGGAGGGAAAGATGAACGGGTACAGGTTACGGGTTACGGCATTGAGCTTTATCTTGCTCAGTATGACTAGTGCATCTGCACAAGACAGCGTTGACGTAACATTTCGCTGGAACACTTCCGGACAAACCGGCTACTCTGTGCCGGGTGAGTTCAACGGGTGGAACAACACAGCGTGGCCGATGAGCTACCAAGGTGGCATCCTCTGGATTCGTAACGCACGCCTCAGAGTTGGAGGACAGCCGGGCGGTGTCATTCCAGGTGCATATCAATACAAATTCTATTATACGGGAGCGAGTCCGTGGCCGAATGATCCACTCAATCACCACGTGAACCCTTCCGACAACGACAACTCGTTCATCTACGTCAAAGATCCGACGATCTACCATCTCCTTCCTAACCAGCGGATGGGGACGATCAACACCGGGACACCAACGGTTACGGCATACATCTTCCCGAAGGTAGGAGCCGTCGTCGACACTTCAACCCTGCAAGTGAAGATCGATGGCACGACTTACACAGGCATTGGCGGTTCGTACAACTCGACCACGAAGCAGTTGAGCTTTACGGTACCATCTCTCCTCCCCAACGGGAGCCACACGATGATTCTTCGTGCCGGCACAAACATGGGCGGCTCCAACGCTGATACCGTTACGTTTGTCTCACAGGCCGGCTATGTGCAGGTCACCACTCATGGGGGATTCCCAACCCGTAATTCAACTCGTTTGTTGCGCGGCATCGTTCAGAATTCTTCGGTCACGTCCGTTCGCATTGTCAGAAACAACACCGACACGACAGTCGTCCCCGTGACGAACGGAAGCTACTCAACAACGGTCAGCTTTGTCGAAGGCTTGAACTCGTTTCGTGCGCTGGCGGACTCCAGTGGAACGCTCGTCTCCTCAACGCCCGCGACGTTCACATACGTTGTGAACCACACGCCGACGGCCTTGATCACGTATCTGGATTTCGGGAGTACGATCCAGTTGCAGGCCACAAGCAGCACTGACCCGGATACAGGTCAGACGCAGACCCTCACCTTCCGTTGGTCAGAAGACTCAGGCAACCCTGCACCCATCGGCGGCATTAACGGCTCAACCACAAACACGATCACGATCAGCAGGCCGACGGTACAAGGCGAGTACTACTTCGGGCTGATTGCCACAGACGTTGACGGGAACCGCGACACGACGAGGAACTACTTCATTCTTCGTTCGACACCTCCAATCATCTCACCAACGCTCGCATCTGTCCCTCAGTGGGTGAGAGAGGGGAGACTGTACGAGATGTTCTTCAAGTCGCACACGCCTGCGGGAACAATCAACGCGGCCTATCCCGACCTGAACCGTATCGCCGCGATGGGCTATAATATCATCTGGCTGATGCCCGTGATGCGCAACCGCTTCCCGATCAACAACGGAGGCGGGCCCGGCTACGACATTGTGGATTTCTATACGGTGGCGCCGGAGTATGGCACGAACCAGGACCTCCGCAACTTTGTCGCCCGTGCTCACCAGCTTGGGATGAAAGTTATCCTTGACATTACTCCCAACCACTCAAGCGCCGGTCATCCCTTTGTCCTTGATGCAAGAGCGTTCGGACAAGATTCAAGGTATTGGCCTTACTATCAACATCAGTTCATCACGTATAACGGAATCGGACTGGGACAATTGCCCGAGGCAATTACTCCCGATGGCTTTGTCTACTACGGGCCATTCAGCGATGAGCTTCTTAACCTGGACTACGCCGACCTCGACCTTCGCCACGAGATGCTGAACGTACACAAGTATTGGATTCAGGAGGCAGGAGTCGACGGCTATAGGCTGGATGTGTATTGGGGACCGCACATCAGAGCGAACAGTCCGAACGGCGGAGAGAATGAGTTCGGCAGACCGCTGCGTCAGCTCCTGAAACACGTCAAGCCAGACATCCATCTGCTTGGTGAAGCAACGGGCGTTGGTCCCGGCACAGAGCGCATCTATGCCGACAACTCCGACTTCCGCGGGCCAGGTGGTGTCGAGTCGGCGTTTGACTGGCCTCTCAACGGCTTCAACCACGACCCATCATTGTGGATACAGAGCGCAGCAACTCGCGTTATTG
>CAYHRX010000127.1:0-8357 GCA_964359075.1 uncultured Chitinophagales bacterium | reverse complement strand
TTGCGTATAGCACGCTCGGAAGTATCTACTTCACACTGAATGACTTTCCACAGGCGAGCACCTACTACCATCTTTACATGCAAATGACCCGCAACGACGAAAGGACTCCGAACTTCACATTCCTCCGAGCCGGTCTGGCGTGCGAGATCGCCGGCGACAGGGCGGCAGCGGTTCAGTTCTATCGACGTATGCGAGAACCTGCCGATCGGGACCGCATGTGGGACACACAGAACTACCGGCGGGGTCAGGAACTTCTCCACCGCCCACTGTCGGATGCAGAGATCCTGATCGTGAAGGGTGGGAATGATCTCTCGCAGAAGATGCAGGCTCGTGCCATCGAAGTATATCGCGAAGGTTTCAAGAAAGCCGGTGGCAACGTGGACGCACAGGTGAGAGCCCTCTACGGCATCCAGCAGGCGCAGCTTGAGGCCGGACTGCTTGCAGACGCTGTGGAGACGGGCAACCGCCTTGTGGTACTAGAGCCCATCAATGAAACTTGGATCATCCCGCACGCCTGGTTCAGGCTTGGACAGACAAATGCGAAGCTGGGGAAGGCTGCTGATGCCCGAGCTGCGTTCGAGCGCGTAGGAGAGTATGATGAGTACGAATTTCAGGAGCGGCTCGAAGGTCAAGTCAGGGAAGAGATGCGGAAGCTTGAGCAGGGGAAATATTAGGATTTGTCCCGCAAAAGAGCTATCTTGTCCTCACTGCAAGCCAGCCCCGACAAGAGTTGTCGGGACCGCAAACGGTCGGAAGTTTCCAGTATCGTGAGCGGACATCGTGATGAGCAATGAGCTCGCCGATGATGACGCAGAAGGGTACGCCGGGAAGGAACTTCGTCGACCGTTCCCGCCTACAGCGGGACTAGTCCACAGCGAGAAACGTCTCCACAGAGTCCAACTATATCGGCACCACGCCTGCCTCCAGTTGTTCCCGCAGGCTTTGCAGCCAATTCATTCTCATTAAGGATTCATCATGGGTTTTACAACGTTCGGTCTTTCAGACCACGTCATCAAGGGAGTGCGGGCGGCAGGCTACACCACGCCTACTCCCATTCAATCACTCGCTATCAAGCCCGCACTTGAAGGCAGGGACATCATCGGCTGTGCGCAGACCGGGACGGGAAAGACGGCGGCATTCGTGCTGCCCTTGCTTCACCGGCTCGCAAGCGCGAACGGCTCGACCGTGCCGGGCATCAGTGTGGCTGGTCAGCCTGCAATCGGTTTCCCCGATCAGTCTGCTCGAGCGAGCTTTCCAGAGCGACACGGCCGGCCCGACAGAAGTCATGCTGGAAGGCGAGAGCATTATCCCCGGGCACTTGTCATCACGCCCACACGCGAACTCGCGCAGCAAATACAGGATGCCGTTGCCAACTATGGCCGCTTCCTGACGCTCCGCACGGTGTCCATCTATGGCGGCGTCAGCATGGACAACCAGCTGAAGCTCCTCCGCCGTGGTGCGGATATCGTCATCGCAACGCCGGGCCGGCTGCTCGATCACATGCAGCGACGCACGGTGGACCTCTCGACGGTCCAGATACTTGTGCTGGATGAGGCGGACAGGATGCTGGATATGGGCTTCATCAACGACGTCCGCAAGATCATCGCCGCAGTCCCGAGGGAAAGGCAAACAATGCTCTTCTCCGCCACAATCTCAGGTGAAATAAGAAGCCTGGCTTCTGACATCCTGCGGAATCCACATTTTGTGGAAGCTGGCGAAAGACGCAACCCCGCTGAGACGATCACCCAGCATTTCTACTCAGCATCATCGCAGGCAAAGATGGACTTGCTCTTCCATGCGCTTGAGGTTGAGAAAATGGAGAGCGTGCTTGTGTTCTCGCGAACCAAGCATGGTGCGGACAAGATTTGCAGACGACTTGAGCGCAAAGGCCTCAAGGCGGTGGCCATCCACTCGAACCGCACACAGTCGCAGCGGCAGCGCGCGCTCGATGGGTTCAAGCGTGGCGAGTACCGCGTGCTCGTTGCCACCGACATCGCCGCTCGTGGCATCGACGTGGACGGGATCTCTCATGTCATCAACTATGACATTCCTCAGTACGCGGAGGACTACATCCACCGCATTGGTCGCACGGGGCGCGCAGGCGCAACAGGTGACGCAATCACGTTTGTTGCCCGCGAAGATCAACAGCATCTGAAGAACATCGAACGGTTCATCGGGAAGCAGTTCATCGTGAAGGCGTATCCCGGCTTTACGCCTTCTCCGCCGGAGTTGACATCACCAAAGCCAAGGTTGACCACGCCTGGTTCCCGACATTTCGCGCCGGGTCATCCACGTGGAGTTCATCCCGCTGAAGCAGGCGCAGGACGAACAGGCGTTGCTCCTCACCATGCTCACAAGAGGAGAGATGAGAAACGTCATGCGACATATCCTCGGAAGAAGAAGGCGATTGAGTTCGGCCGGAAGAGAAAGCCGAGCCCGAAGCTTGATACGTTCTCCTCTGACGGCGCGAGCTGGTCGAATCACTAGCCGGAAGCGTTTTGCGGCAAAGTGGAAGGAGTAGAGGAGGATTTAAGCAGAGAAGCCCGGTGCGAGCCGGGCTTTCTCCTTAATTAAGGAGGACGGCTGCGGCTCTCGCGGGGCGGGACTGGCGTCCCACCCTACAGGGAGAGCTTCATGCTATCGCACAGTGCCGGTCAAGATCAAAGTCCCGGCCGTGTTAAACACATCCACAACATCTCCACTCTGCATAGCCGGAACCCTGTGGCCCAGCTTGCTATCGAGGTTCAGGTCGCCGAGGCCGAGGTTGACGACCACGAACCCGACTCTGCTGCCGTTCACTTTCACTTCATGTGCACCATTCGTCCTAACATCCTCAACTTCTGTGCTGAACTTCATCCTGCCTGCGCGGTTCTCCCACTTCGCATTCCCCGAGGCAAGCGGGTCTGCTGGTGTTGCGGCGAGCCGACCGCGAAGAAATGTTCTCTGCGCCGCATCGATCGTGCCGCCTGACTTCGTCATCGTCAATCCGCCCATAGAGTCAGGTCCCGTGGGTGATGAACTGTTCCCGCTGCATCCAGCGAGAAGCAGGGCAACCAGGGTTGCGGCTGCGAAGGGCTTCAGATATGTTATGGTTTTCATGATGGTGACTCCTTTTGATTGTTGTTGGGTTGATTAGTGTTGCTACGATTTGATGTGAGGAGGTTCTGCAATGTGCATGCCAGAAGCGCTGGCATTTCGGTGTGGCTTGTTTTCACGTGGAAGCAAGAGGTTCAGATGAGTTGAGTGGTTTCGTGTGGATGAGATGCCGCAGTGTTTGCGCGGCGGGTCAGCAATGGTGGGGCATGCTGGCCCCAGTCAACGTGCTTGCGATGTTCCCTCTTCGGAAGACAACATGTTGATTGCTGCCGACACTGGACTTTGCTCGACCATTGCGCCAAACATGTAGAACACCAGCGCCGATCCAAGCGCAAGGAGATAGCTTGGTTCAAAGTAGAACACATAGTGGGAAACAATCCAAACTGCCGCACCAGCTATCAGTGAAGCGACAGCAGTCCGCGTACCGCCGTATTTCGTGAACATCCCGAAGACGAACACAATGAAGATCCCTGCGCTGCCGAACGATGAGGCATCCGTCACGAGATCGTAAACGCCTTCCGCGTACATCGCAAGCACGTACGCTATCACGCCCATGAGAAGCGTCCCGGCCCGTTGTACCGTGATCTTCCTTGCTTCGTTCATCGACGCCCGCATTGGAAGAACCATGTTGTGCACGAGCAGTCCGGATGCTGCCAGCAATGAGCTATCAACAGTAGAGAGGATTGCTGAGACAAGAGCGCCGGCAAAGAGCATATAGAAGAATATGGAGAGATGCTGTCGGGCCATGAGAGGCAGTATCTGTTCGGCATGCTCGAGGTTCGGGATGGCCCGGATGCCAAGCAATCCAACGGCTGCAGGGATCAATCCGATGATGACGTACAGGACGCCCGCAATGAGAGAGGAACGCCTGGCGATGGTTGGCGTGCGCGTGGCAATCACACGCGATACCAACTCCTGTGCGATGATGGAACCGCACACAGGGATTGCCCATGCTTCTGCTGTAGTCAAGAACGATAAAGGACGGCCATTGCGAGGTGCGTTCACCGACTCGGCACCCGCGGTAATGGAGGAGACGAGAGCATCGAAGCCGCCTGCATCGTTGATGACTATAACGAAGAGCGCCCCGAGACCGACGATCAGCACGACGCCTTGAATGATGTCAGCGTCACACTCAACTCAGAAGATGTAGACAGCACGAGTCCGAAGGCGCGGATTTGAGCGGCCGACCAAAGAAGTGATGTGGGAATCATAAGAAGAGCAACCAGGCGCTCAATGCCGGATGAATACCGAAGTCGGAAGAAGTCAGCGATTGTCGTGAGCTTCATCCTCTAGCAGGCTGTTGAAAAAGGGGGTTTGCCACAGAGTCATGGAGACACTGAGGAAAAGTAGGTTTGATTCTTGAACTCTTTTCATCACATTCACTCTGTGCCTCTGTGCCTCCGTGGCCAAGAATTCTGTTTTTCAACACCCTGCTAGAGCGGGACAGCGAGGAAGAGGCCCGCGACGAAAAGACAGAGGCCGTAGCCGAACGGCCCGGCGGAGATACCGGAAATGCCTTCGCTGTAGGCAATTCCTGCGCTCCCAATGCGCGATTCGGCGCCGAACCACGTGGCAAAAAGCGAGAACGTCGCGAGGCCATAGTGCGTATCCTTCGGGAGACCACAAACCCAACGAGCACGATGTTCATCGGCCTGCCAAGAACGTGAGTTGAAAGAGGAAAACGGCAGTCTGGTGTGACAGCGTGCGTCCAAGAAAATCAGAATCTCGGAAACAGTCAAGGAGGTTGACTTTTGAAACGGCGCTCGGTAGCTTTACGCATGTCCACCACCATAGCCATCTTCAGCGTCTCGGCCGGAACGGGTCACGTCCGCGCTGCTGAGGCACTCAAAGCGACAGCCGAGTCAAAGTTCCGCGACGCCAAGGTCCATCACATCGACATGATGACACTGGTACCGCCGCTGTTCCGCAAGGTCTATGCCGAGTCCTACTATCCCCTCGTTGAGCGACACCCGGCGTTGTGGGGATATCTGTATCAGCAGAGCGACAAGCGAAAACTCGATTCAAAGCTGGATAAGCTGCGCATTGCAGTTGAGCGTCTCAACACTCAGAAACTGAAGGATGTCCTCCGAGAGATCAACCCGGACTACGTCATCTGCACGCACTTCCTCCCTGCGGAGCTCCTTTCGCGCTGGAGGAGGAAGCACCTGTTCCACAAGCCTGTGTGGATTGTTGTCACGGACTTCGACGTGCATATGCTCTGGGTACATAAACACCTCACCGGTTACTGCACGGCCGATGCGGAGGTGGCGTGGCGCTTGCAGGATCGTGGTGTGGATGGCAAGAGTATTCATGTAACAGGCATTCCGATCATGCCTGCGTTCAACCAACGACTCTCCCGAGCCGATTGCGCTCGTGAACTCGGCATCAATCCGCACACACCAACACTCCTCCTGATGTCGGGTGGTGCTGGCTTGAGGGGGATTCAGAAGCTGGCGCGTCGGCTTCTTGGCATCAGGCAGGACTTCCAGATCATTGCGCTCGCAGGTAAGAACGCGAAGCTGCTGGCTGAGCTCCAAAAGATCGCAGCCGAACATCCCGCTCGCGTGTTCCCCCTGGGTTTCACGAACACAATCGAGCGCGTGATGGCTGCGAGTGACATTGCAATTACCAAGTCCGGCGGCCTGACAACTGCGGAATGTGTGGCAATGGGCTTGCCGATGATTGTTGTCTCACCGATCCCCGGACAGGAGGAACGCAACGCTGATTTTCTGCTGGAACATGGCGCCGGGATGAAAGCGTATGATGAAGCAGGTCTGGAGTTCCGCGTACGAGAGATGCTGGCAAACCGGGATAAGCTCCTCGTTATGAGAAACAACGCACTGAAGCTTGGCAAACCCCGTGCGGCGGAGAACATCTTGGAACTGGTGATGCGAGAGAACTAAATGTCTGTGTCGCCCAACCTTGCCCCCAGTGAATACGCTCCACACTAACGAAAGGAGACAGCATGTCTCGCCACCCTTGCGTTCCTCATCTTGTCCTTCTGCTAGCATCGTGGGCACTTCCATCCCTCGCACAACCAAACAATCCCGCTGCCAACCCCGAGGCGATTGTTGTGTCAGATCATGCTCGCTTCACCATACTCACACCACAACTTCTTCGGATGGAGTGGTCTGAAGATGCGAAGTTCGAGGACAATGCGTCGCTCGTGTTTGTGAACCGCATGCTTCCTGTTCCGAGATTCACGAGTGAGAGAAAGAACGGCTGGCTTCTTGTTCAGACCGACAAACTCACGCTGAAGTATAAGGAGGGTTCGGGGAAGTTCAGAAGCGATAATCTTGACGTTGTTCTCGCAGGCACCAGGGGTAGCATTATATGGCGCCCCGGAATGAAGGACACAGCGAACCTTGGCGGCACCATCAGAACGCTGGATGGGGTAGAGAAACCAGTGCCGCTTGAACCGGGCATTCTCTCACGTGATGGATGGACGGTGGCTGACGATTCAGAGCGTCCGTTGTTTGATGGAAGCGAGTGGCCGTGGGTGGTGTCGAGACCAACATGTGATCGGCAAGACTTCTATTTCTTCGGCTACGGTCGTGACTACAAGAAAGCTCTGCACGATTTCACGCGTGTTGCCGGGATGATTCCGATGCCGCCCCGGTTTGCGTTCGGTCTCTGGTGGTCGCGCTATTGGGCATACACCGATCAGGAGTTGAAGGAACTTGTGCACGAGTTCGAGACGCATGATGTTCCGCTCGATGTGCTCGTGATTGACATGGACTGGCACCAGACGTTCAACCTCCGATGGGATACTGACAAGCGCGATCAAGCAGGGCAACGGCTTGGCTGGACGGGCTACACATGGGATCGCACGTATTTCCCCGATCCACCAGCATTCCTTGCCTGGTGCGAGAGCAGAAAGTTGAAGACGCCGCTCAATATCCACCCGGCATCCGGCATCCAGCCGCATGAAGAATCCTACCCGGCGATGGCGCGAGCCATGGGGATCGCGCCTGAAACGAGGAAGTATGTCCCGTTCGACATCGTCGACAAACGTTTTGCAGAGAACTACTTAAACATCGTCCTGCGTCCGCTCGAACAACAGGGCGTCGACTTCTGGTGGCTGGACTGGCAGCAGTGGGGTACAACGAAGATCCCCGGCGTGACGCCGACGTGGTGGCTCAACTATGTGTTCTTCACTGACATGGAACGGCAAGAGAAAGCCAGGCCACTGCTCTTCCATCGCTGGGGTGGACTGGGGAATCATCGCTATCAGATCGGGTTCTCCGGCGATGCGCATTCGAACTGGGACGTGTTGAAATTTGAAAGCTACTTCACCGCAGCTGCATCGAATGTCGGGTTCGGCTACTGGAGCCATGACATCGGCGGACATATTCCCGGTCCCGTCTCTCCCGAGATGTACACGCGCTGGATTCAGTTTGGTGTCTTCAGTCCCATCATTCGAACCCACACGACGAAGAACCCGCTTGCTGAGCGCCGCATCTGGGGATATCCCACCGAGTATTTCAAGGCCATGCGCGAGACAATTCTGTTCCGGTATGCACTCATCCCCTACATCTATACAGCTTCACGCCAGGCGTATGATTCAGGCATCTCGATATGCCGCCCGATGTACTACGACTATCCCGAGATGAGTGAAGCGTATGAATTCCAACACCAATACATGTTTGGCGACAACATCCTTGTCGCTCCGGTTGTCTCCCCCATCGATTCGTTCAGCATGCTCGCGCAGAAGGAACTCTGGCTCCCGCCCGGCATGTGGATTGAATGGTGCACAGGGACTGTCTTGCAGGGGCCGAAGATTGTACGAAGGACATTCGCGCTCGATGGAATTCCTGTGTATGTGAAGTCAGGCTCGATCATCCCGATGCAGCCAAAGATGAGGAACACACACGAGAAGCCGGTCGACCCTCTCATTCTCAGCATCTTCCCGGGTAGTTCAGGCTCAACACGCATCTACGAAGACGAAGGGAACTCCACAGGCTATCAACGTGGCGAGTTTGCATGGACTCCAGTCAATCTCACCTCAACTCGCGACGGAGGAAGCAGGATTGAGATTGGCCCGATTGAGGGAGGTTATCCGGGCATGCCGATGGAGCGCGCCTATGAAATCAGACTTCCCATCTCGTGGCCGCCTGAGTCTGTTGTGGTGAACGGGATACCAATAGACTACATTCGAGAGGGTGGAGTGAATAGCTGGAGCTACCACGGCAACAAGCTTGAGACGGCCATCTCATTGCCTCGGACGAGTGTGAATGAACGCGTCGAGGTGGTGGTGAGAA
>CAYHRX010000126.1:0-8358 GCA_964359075.1 uncultured Chitinophagales bacterium | reverse complement strand
ATTGATAACCGCTCCTCCAAATCCTGCGACGATGATTCCAAAGACCATCGAAGCGAGGCCGAGATACAGAATCTGAGCGTTGATGAAATCTCGCGGCTGCAAGACGATCCACACCGGAATCCATGCCGCAACGAACACGTAGCAGGTGATGATCCACATCCAGAGAGTTGGGTTGAGTGTAATGGGGATGTAGTAACCAACGATAATCGAGCCGAAAGAGACCACAAGCGCTATCGCGGTGACCAGGATGATATTGACTTTCTTCTTGTAGATCATGTATCCAACAACTGGAGCAAGAAGTGTCATTACGATGACGGACATGGATGCAACTCCTCCGAGTTGCACCTGCAGCTTTCCTCCCTGATCAATCAGGTGAAGATTTGTGTCGGATGGAGACAAGCTTACGTCATCGGGTGGAAGTGTTGATGTCAGGGCAATTGCTGTGAGCTGTAAGAACGCCGCGATCACGAGAAGACAGAGCAGGATCGCGAACAGCACATAGAACACAAAGGCTGCTTTGCCGAGCGTCTTGCGGGCGACTTCAGCAATCGATCTCCCCCCTTCTCGAACTGCAACGAACAGGGCCATGAAATCATGCACCGCGCCGATCATGATCACGCCAAGGATGATCCAGAGCCAGGCAGGCAGAAACCCAAAGTACAGCGCCAGCGTTGGTCCGACGATTGGTCCCGCGGCAGCAATCGCCGCGAAGTGATGACCAAACAACACCAGGGGCTTCGTCGGCACGAAATCAACCCCGTCGTTGATCGTCATCGCCGGGGTTGGGCGAGTTTCATCCACACCAACGACTCTTGCGATGTACCTGCTGTAAACTCTGTAGCCAAGGATGAGGAGGAGCGCTGAGCCCAACATAACAACAGCGATGTTCATAGGAAGTCTCCGGGGTTGTTAGAATGCATTTCTGATGTAGTTGATCTCCGGCGTCCCTCTGCTCATCTTGATCGCCACAACATCGAACCGGCAGTCCTGTTCTTTGAGCTCATGTTCGAACAAGTAGCCAAGTGCAACCTTCCTGATTTGCTGTTGCTTCTTCGGAGTGATGGCATACGCCGGGTCGCCGAACTCATCATTCTCCCGCATCTTCACTTCGCAGAACACCAGCGTGTCGCCATCCTTGGCAACAACATCAATCTCACCGCGTCGGAAGCGGTAGTTCATCTCAACGATCTCAAAGCCAAGGCGCTTGAGATGGTGCATGGCGATGAGTTCGCCTTTGTTACCGGATGCTTTGGTGGAGACCATGGTTCAACACAGAGAAGCGGAGAAACAGAGTTACACAGAGATGGTCAGCCTACCGTTAATAATTCTTCTAATTCCATCCTTCAGAACTGGAACATTGACAAAGAATTCTTTTTCAAGTATCTCACCCTTGTAGTGCACTGGCAACTGGACTTGCTCCTCAAAGCCGATGCCTCTCAATCTGAGTTCTTTGGCCAAGCAGTATTCGTACGTTGAATTCCTCCTCTGTGAACCTCTGCTTCTCTGATCCTCTGTGTTCGCTTTTCACCGATCACAACTCCAGCTCAAGCTGCGTCCTCATCTCAAAGGACCGCCTGTGAATCTCGCAGTACCCTAGCCGGTGAATTGCTTCACGATGTTCCCTCGTTGCGTAGCCTTTGTGCTTCGCAAACCCGTATCCCGGATACTTCATGTCGTAGTCAACCATCAGTCGATCACGAGTAACTTTGGCAATGATGGAAGCGGCGGCGATCGAGAAGCAGAGAGCATCGCCATCAATGATTGTCTTGAAGGAAATGCCATCGCCGACAAACCGGTTCCCGTCAACGAGGACATGCTCGGGACTAATGGCAAGCTGTGCAATGGCAACGTGCATTGCTTTGTATGTGGCGTTCAAGATGTTGATCCCGTCGATCGTCAGGTGGTCAACAATCCCCACCCCTACGGCCAGAGCATTGGTCATGATCTGCTCGAACAGAGTTTCACGCACAGCTTCAGGCAGGACCTTGGAATCGTTGACTTCCGAAATGAAGAATTCCGGTGCGAAGATCACGGCTGCAGCGACAACGGGGCCCGCGAGGGGGCCTCGACCTGCTTCATCAATCCCGGCAACATGCTTGACTCCTCTCCCCCACAATTCTCTCTCAAACTGAAGCGTCACAAGAGTGCCATCTGCGGCGATCGGCTGTTCAGAACTCATTGATTAATCCAAAATGTATCTTGCCTTGCCCAAAGCTATCACCTTGACCGAGCGCGAAGCTCACGCCAAGGTTCCCCAGTCCGGTCTCCAGTTGCACACCCATGCCGTAGCCATACTTGAATGCATCGCTCTTCGGTATTGCCCTCACATCATCCGCCGGACGGAAGTAGTAGCCACCATCCGCAAACCCATAGATGAACGAGCGGCGGGCAAGGAGGAAGCGGTACTCCAGATTTGACCATGCTATCCGGGAACCGATGAACTGGTTTTCCCGGTATCCCCGCAACGTCCTCGTTCCCCCAAGACGGAACATCTCTCCCTCTTCCACCTGACCACTCTGCAACTCCCGACCGTGGAAACCAAGCGCCAGCACCTGTCGGACGAAGGTGGTCAGATAGAAATCAAGGTCAAGCGTAAAGCGCTGGACGGTAACACGGCGTGGGACGCGAGAGCTCAATGCAACCGGAACGTTGCTGATGCGCTTATTCCCGAGTGAATAGTCGGTGCGATAGCGAGCGCCGCCGGTGGGACTGTAGATATCATCTCGTGTATCATACAGAAGCTCGGCGCCGAAGGAGGTCGTTACGCTGCGGAATACCCGGCTCGCCGCCGAGTCAGCGGACGGGATGACGCTTTCCGAGCCAAACAACAGACTTGCAGAGAACTCTTCTGAGAACATCAGCTCAGACTTCAGGTCAACCACACGCCGCACGTACGATGTATCCTGTTGGCGCTGAAAGAAACCGCCGCCGAGATTTACGGGAAGGCTGAAGATCCATGGCTCAACGTAGCGGACGCCGAGTTCCTGTGAGTTCCTGTCTTCACGCTGCCAGTTGAAGCTCAGTTTGCGGCCGGTACCGAAGAGGTTTCGCATCGAGATGGACACCATGCCCGTAACGTATCCCGATTCTCCTGATGACGTTGAGGGAATGTATCCAATAACACCATCGAATGTGTTGGTATTTCCCTCCCGCACTGTAATGAGCAAGCCGCCTCTGTTGTTTCTCATGTACAACTCGGGCTCGGAGACGTCAGAGAAAATGTTGAGTCGTTGCAAACGCTGGCGGATCGCATCGACTTTAGCAGGATTGAATGTCTCCCCAACTTTCAGCCTCGTTTCTCTCACAACAACTGTTGCCTCAGTTTCTTTGTTGCCTTGAACCTGCACTTCATCGATCGTGACTCGCTGTCCTTCATCGATTGCTATCGTGAGAATGAGCGAGTCCGTTTCGGTTCCCAATCTTCTCTCAACGCTTGCGATCTGACACTGAGCCAGCGGGAACCCGGAGCGCTCGTATCGGATGAGCAACCCGTCAAGATCCTGTTCAAGCTCTGCCTCGTCAAGCGGCTCACCTGACTTTGTGTCGAAGCGTGAAAGAACATCCTCGGCTGTGAATTGATGCTGACCGGTGAGGACAATCTCCCCAACAACAGCCTGTCGCCCTTCCTGAACAGCGATGGCGACATCAACGAAAGCGCTGTCTGTCGAGTACTCTGCTGCGGCAATGCTCACATTCACATCAAGATAGCCTGAACGCCTGTAGCGTTCCGCAATTGTCCGAAGATCATTCTGGAGTACGGTAGACGAATACACGAGTGAAGGACGGGATGACAATTCCTCTGTGAGTTGACGTGATGTGAACGCCTGGTTGCCTGAAATTTTCAGATTCTGGATGATGGCGGGGGCTGCAACGGTGTGGAGTGCGCAGACGCTGATCGCAATGATGAGGCCGGAGGAGACCTTCACAAAGGCTGTGAGGAGTCGCTCTATCATGGAGCAGTATAGTGAATCGGTGGAAGAAGGTCAAACAAAAAAGTCCCGCCTCCGAACATCGGAAGCGGGACCGGAAGGACTTACGACCGTTCAGTCTCTCGGTCTCTGCCACACTTCCCAGATGGGCGTGGTAAGGCGGTAGTCGCCGAATCCCGTCTGGTCAACAAACACGAACGAGTGGTTCAATTCATAGTACGACCATATCTCATACGGTTTGGCGTCCACGTCGAACGGGTGCCGGTCCACGTTGTTCGGCGCACCGAAGATGATATACACCATTCCCATGTCCGTGCGCCAGCCTTCGATGTAATGCTTGAACGTCTTGTTGGCATATTCGACCTTTGCAAAGTACTCCTCCATCTTCTCGTTGCGCGGCGTGGCCGGATTCGGGTCTCGCTTCCTCCAGAACTCCATGAATCGTTTCTGCTTCTCCTCGGAAGTCTTTGCCTCCTTCATGTAATCCATCTCCGAGTCCTTGGCAATGTACACGCATTGGTCAATGGCAAGGGAGATATCCTTGACGCCTTTGGGAAGCCCCCGCCAGCGGACCACAAACGCTCGGCTTGTTGCAGCAATGTATTGTTTCTCTGTATCAGGAGGCGATTGCACCGGGAGAGCCCGAACATACAGCGTATAGTCGCCCACCGGCAAACTGCTATTGTCGATCTTCATGAGCACCTGGTTCCTGCCGGGAGAGAGCTTCTGTTCCTGCGTCAGCTCACCGACCTTTTCCTTCTTCTCATTGAGAACATCGACAAGCAACTTCACCGAGTCGAGGTTCGGGTGGTTGTATGCTTCAAACAAGATGTAGAACGCATCCGGGATAAGGCCGACATTCGGAGAGACACTCGGGACGATGGTCTTCTTGTCTCCGTTCATTGTCAGTCTGCTGACGAGCATAATGTCGCTGAGCGTGAACTGCGGCGTGCTGTAATCAGAGACGGTCAGCTTGCGCACCAGCCGCTGGCTCTGCCCTTTCTCATTGTCACGCATGATGGTGACGATGGAGTATTGGCCGGGTGGGACTTCAAAGACGCGCCGGACAAGGTTGTAGGCTGAAGACGACACAGACTGCTCGAATGTCTCCGTCTTTACTTCTTCGGTCCACAGCTTTTCATTGAAGAGACGTCCAGTTGAATCAAGGATATCGATGGTCATCTCGTAGGATGCACGGTACCCGTCATCCTTCTTCACAAATGCGAGGTTTTCATATGGCACCTGGATGAAAAGATCGAGGCGGCTTTGCTTCGACGTGCCCGATGCGAAGCTTATCGCGTCCACGTTGTATGGGGGCACCTCATCCTTCTGTGCAACTTCAACCTGTCCTGCGGCCAGTGCGCATACACCTATCAATCCCACACAAACCCAACCCACCGTTTTCATGGCACCCTCCTTAGGGGAACAATCTCACGCCGTTGCCGGGACGTACTTTTCTCCCGCCACACGTCCGAACAAATCATACTCAGTCGCATCAACAATGTCAACCTCCACGAACTGGCCGATTCTCAAATGCTGCTTTGTGGTGACGAACACTTCGTTGTCAATCTCAGGTGCATCTCGCTCCGTCCGGCCCACATACACACCATCGTCCATCCTGTCGATGAGGATACGTTGCTTCGTGTTTATCAGTAGTTGATTCTTCTCCTCCGAGATGACCTGCTGCGCTTCCATGATAGCATCACGGCGGCGTTCCTTCTCCGTTGGGAGGACAGGATCGCCCAGATCGTACGCAGTTGTTCCTTCTTCCAACGAGTAGGTGAACACCCCAAGCCGGTCGAAGCGCGCTTCAGTCACGAAGTTCAGAAGCTCCTGAAACTCCCGCTCCGTCTCATTCGGATAGCCGACGATGAGTGTAGTACGCAGCGCGATGTTTGGCACTCGTTGCTTGATCTCATCAATCAGCTGACGGGTCGCCCGCTGTGAAATGCCGCGCCGCATCGACCTGAGTACTTCGTCAGAGATGTGTTGCACCGGCATGTCCATGTATTTGCAGATTTTGGGATGCCCTGCAATCAGGTCGAGGATTTCTTTGGGGAACTTTGCCGGATACGCATACATGAGACGAACCCATTCTATGCCATCGATGTCGGCAACTCTTTGCAGCAATTCTGGAAGCCGTCGCTCACCATACGTGTCCAGGCCATAGTACGTTGTGTCCTGGCCAATAACCACGAGCTCCTTGACACCCTGCTCTGCAAGGCACTTTGCCTCATCCACGATCGTCTCGATTGACTGACCGGCGTGCTTTCCCCGCATAAGGGGGATGGCACAGAACGAACAGGGGTTGTCGCAACCCTCGGAGATCTTGAGGTAGGCAAAGTGCTTTGGCGTCGTGAGTCCCGCAATGCGGGATTCGCCGAGCAGCTCGTACTTGTAGTCTGCACCCAGCTCATTGAGGATACTCGGCATCTCATGCGAGCCAAAGAAGCGATCAACCTCCGGGATCTCTTTCTGCAGATCAACCATGTATCGCTCAGTCAGGCAGCCCATCGCGTACACTTTCTTCAGCTTGCCACCGGCCTTCAGCCGCACGTTCTCGATGATCATGTCGATGGATTCCTGCTTCGCCGCCTCGATGAAACCGCAAGTGTTGATCACGGCAATGTCGGCATCTTCGAGCGCTGAGGTTACTTCAATGTCACTCAGCTTCAACTGCCCCATCAGGCGCTCGGAGTCCACCACGTTCTTCGCACATCCCATGGTGATGACATGGACTTTCTGCTTTGGATCTTTGCTTACCATTTTCTTCACAAACAGTTGGAAGAATCTCGTCGTAGGTTGGACATTCCTTGAATCAGAACACAACAAAATTGAGATAGAAAAAGATCAGCGGCGAGACAAAGATGAGGCTGTCGAACCGGTCAAGCACGCCGCCGTGTCCGGGAATGAGCGACGACGAGTCCTTCACACCGGCATCGCGCTTCAGCAGCGACTCAACCATGTCTCCGAATTGTCCGAAGACACCTACAACGCCTCCGCAGATCAGGGCACTGGCCAGCGACATGTATGGCAACGCCAGATACCTTGCCACCACAAACGCTCCCACAGCTCCGATGAACCCTGCAACCGCTCCTTCCCATGTCTTCTTCGGGCTGACTCGCTCGGACAGCTTGTGCTTCCCCAGCGCCCTCCCCGCGAAATATGCCACCGAGTCGCAGACCCATATGGATGCAAACACGGCGATCACGGTCATTGCCCCCCACTCATAAACCATATCGTTAGGAACGAACAGCTCGCGCAACCCAACGAGCGAGCCAAGCGACATCGAGACGTAGCAGACTCCCGTTACCGTCGAGGCAACATTCGCCAGCGCCGAACCGCTGTTCCTGAACAACTCAAGAAGCAAGATCAAAGGAATGAACAACAAGAACTCGATCAGAAAGAGCTGCGCCATGGATGGCAGAGGCACGCTGATGCTGTACGCCGCAAGCGTTTCCAGCAATGCCCGTTGGAGCTTATCGTGGATGAACACGGCATTCACGCAGAACCCGAAGACGAGACCCAACACAACCTGCGGCTTGATGCCTTTCACCCTGGCCAGAGAGTAGTATTCATACAGACCAACTCCCGACACGATCGCGATGAGTCCAAAGAAATAAAATCCTCCCGCCAGTGTGAGCAGGAGGATGAGTGGAATTCCGACGACAGCAACAAGTATTCGGATTGTGAGGTTACTCAACGATCAGCAGCAGTTGTTAGGCACTCGTTTCGTCATCTTCTTCTGAATTTTGAGCGGGGATTGACGCGATGTAGTTCTTCGCCTCGTCGGCCACTTCAGTCGGCACCATAACCTTGGTCACAGCGAGGTCTCCGATCGTCGCGACGAACATCTGGTCGTTCTGCACATACACACGCGCCGGAATACCGGAACTTTCCAGGTTGGCCGCAATCATATCCGCCTCATACTCGGTCCCGGTCGTGTAGACCGTCACCCAATCGAACGCCATATCCACATGCTTGTCGTTCGAGCAGAAGTACTTTCCTCGCTTCCGCACCGCGCACTCCTCACACACAATCTTCTTGCAGATCACGCAGCGACCGACAGCATCGTTCTCGCGGTGCGTGTCGCACGCTATCCTCCTATCGCCTTCGGCGGACCATCCCAGCAACACGCCACAATGAGGACAGTACGTCGTCTCCGCCGTAATCGGCTCGTCACAATTCTCACAAAACACCTGCTCGCCCTCCATCAGCGATGTCTGACAATCGGGACACGCCTTTGCACCTGCAACATACTCATAACCGCATTGCGGACAGTACGGCATGGCATCCTCCTCACGCTTGTGGCTCTGTAGCGGGCTCTGTGACACGCACAAAATAGTAAGTTGCCAGAATAAATACCACTCCAAACACAACAGTGTTAAGGAACACCAGCAATGGCGTGGGCGCACGATCGGGGGCAATC
>CAYHRX010000125.1:0-8366 GCA_964359075.1 uncultured Chitinophagales bacterium | reverse complement strand
ATCCGCGACGCCAGCACTTCTCACACATCCAGCACGAAACAAATAACCAACGGAGCCTCAGTCACAACGCTGTGCTTGCGTTGTGCGAAGACTATATGGGCGCGTTGTGGATTGGGACTGATGGCGGTGGATTGAATCGCCGCTTGCCTGGGCAGAGTGAGTTTCAGCGCTACTTCCAAACACCGTCCAAGCTCGGCAGCAACTCCATCACGGCGGTGTTCGAAGACCGTGATGGGATCATCTGGGTTGCCACTGATCCGGGAGTCAATTCCGCGGTGGGCAATGTGCTGGCCTATGACCGGAAGACAAATGCGTTCCGTCCGTTCACAAAGGCGCAGTTGCGGATCAATAGCATTGCTACCTTCTACCAAACCAGAAGCGGTGAGTTGTGGATGGGTTCCTACGGCGATGGCGTACGACGCTACGACCCTGCGCGGGGAACAACCGTCGCATATCGACATGATGAAGGCGACCCGCACAGCATCAGTGGAAACTCCGTATGGGTCATTCGTGAGGGCCGGAACGGAATCCTCTGGCTCGGGACGCGCGGTGCGGGGCTGAATCGGTTCGACCCCCGGACTGAGAGATTCACCGCCTTTCACAACGACCCACATAACCCGGCGAGCCTGAGCAACAACACGGTCTGGTGTATCCATGAAGATAGCATCGGCAATCTCTGGATGGGGACGTGGGGAGGAGGACTGAACAAGTTCAATCCCAGCAACGAGACCTTCGAGCGATTCACTGTGAAAGATGGCTTGCCAAGCGATGTCGTCTACGGCATCCTTCCAGACCGTGCCGGCAACCTCTGGCTGAGTACCAATCGCGGCCTCTGCAAGTTCAACCCGCGTACCAACGCCTGCAAGAACTACGACTACTCCGACGGCCTGCAAAGCAACGAGTTCAATCAAGGGGCGTTCTGCACCGGGCGGGATGGACGCCTCTACTTCGGCGGCGTCAACGGCATTACCACCTTCGACCCTGACAGCATTGTCAGCAACCAACACGTGCCTCCCGTCGTGCTCACCAGGTTCAGTGTGTTCGATAAGGAGATGCCGTTTCGCTATGCGTCGGGCCTGCCCGCCGAAGAGCGGCGTTTCAGCCCGCAGTCGGGCCTGCCCGCCGAAGAGCGGCGTTTCAGCCTGCAGTCGGGCCTGCCCGCCGAAGAGCGGCGTTTCAGCCCGCAGTCGGGCCTGCCCGCCGAAGAGCGGCGTTTCGGCTCGCAGGCGGGGATGATGCAGGGGATCGATCTTACGTACCGTCAGAACTTCTTCTCGTTTGAGTTTGCCGCGCTCGAATATGCGGCACCCGAGAAGAACCGGTTCGCATACATGCTCGAAGGGGTGGATGAGACGTGGGTTCATTCCGGTACTCGACGGTATGCAAGTTATACGGATGTTGCGCCGGGCGATTATCTGTTCAAGGTGAAAGGGTCGAACAACGACGGGGTATGGAGCACTGATGTGGCGACCGTCCGCATCAGCATCACGCCGCCGTTCTGGCAGACGTGGTGGTTTAGAGTGCTGGTCGTCGCGTTCATTGCCGGACTTCTTGTTGCCTTCCACCACTACCGTATCAACCGGCTCCTTGAGGTGGAACGCACACGCAACCGCATTGCACGAGATCTGCATGATGACGTCAGCGGTACGCTGACCGGCATCGTCTACTTCTCGAACGAGATCGCTCGTGAGATCAGCGACAAGAGTACGCCGACGGTTCAGCGAGTCCTCTCCCTCATCCGGGAAAGCGCCACGGAGGCACAGGAAGCGATGAGCGATATCATCTGGTCTATCACCCCCGAACACGACCAATGGGAGACGCTCCTGCCCCGGCTCCGCCGCTTCGTTTCGGATCTGTGCGAGAGCAAAGGTATCCGGTACAGCATCCAGATGCCCGAGTCCATCGCACACGCATCGCTGACAATGGAACGACGGCGCGACTTCTGGCTTGTGTTCAAGGAGATGGTGACCAATGCGGTGAGACACTCTGAGTGTTCCGAAGTCGCCATTGTACTTGCGGTCAAGAACAGCCAGTTGCACCTGTCGGTCGAAGATAACGGCAAGGGGTTTGACCCGACCAAGCCCACCGAACGCAACGGCGTCAAGAACATCTACCAACGGTCTGCGGTACTGAAAGGGGAAGCACGCCTGACTACCGCGCCCGGCAAGGGGACGCGGTGGGACCTGACGATTCCTCTCCGAGACTACATGAACACGTAGTGCATTTTCAGCGGGCAGTCTTTACCATGAGGCATGATGACGGAGTTACACGCGAATGACGATCTGATCTGCGTCGCCATTGTCGAAGACAACCGGTACGTGCGCAGCGGATGGGAGATGGCGTTGAAGAACGTCCCCGATTTTGAGCTGGTTGGCTCGTATGCGAGTTGCGAAGAGGCCTTCCGGAGCGAGACTATCGGTGATGCGGACGTC
Source organism: uncultured Chitinophagales bacterium (assembly GCA_964359075.1). Taxonomy (GTDB): domain Bacteria; phylum Bacteroidota; class Ignavibacteria; order UBA10030; family UBA6906; genus UBA11986. Next base: position 5,934 of record CAYHRX010000125.1, on the reverse strand, counting down.
GTGTTGATGGATATCGGGCTGCCCGGCATGTCCGGCATCGACGGAGTGAAGCACCTCAAGCAGAAATACCACCGCCAGGCTATCGTCATGTGCACGATCCACGATGATGATGAGAGGGTCTTCGGCGCTCTGTGTGCCGGCGCTGATGGGTATCTGCTGAAGAAGACTCCGCCTGACGAGTTAGTCAAGGCACTACGCGAAGCACACAGCGGCGGATCTCCAATGACGCCAAGCGTTGCACGCAAAGTCATCGCATCATTTCAAAAGCCAGTTTCCAGAGGCAACCTCACACTGACAGAACGAGAGCAGCAGGTGCTCGACCTCATGGCACAGGGGAAATCATACGCTACGATTGCCAATGAGTTGTTCCTCTCGGTTGACGGCGTGTACTACCACATCCGACACATCTACGAGAAGCTTCAGGTCCACACACGTGGCGAAGCCATGGCGCAAGGGTTGAAGAAGCGTCTCATTCTGCCGCCGCGGTAAAAGCCTCCCGCAAATCTCAAATCCCAAATCACAAACAAGCTCCAATCTCCAATTCTCAAACGGTTGGTTCTTTTGCCTTTGGTTGATGGAGGTTAATTGTGATTTGGTGTTTGACTTTGAGATTTCAAAACTACAGGTCTTGGTAGTGCAACAGGAACCAGCGTTTCTTATACTCTGCTTGGGTGCTTCAGTCACGCTGGACGCAAGGCGGTCTCGACGAGCAGGTTGTTGAAAAAAAAATTTTTGGCCACGGAGGCACAGAGGCACAGAGTGAATGTGATGAAAAGAGTTCAAGAATCAAACCTACTTTTCCTTGGTGTCTCCGTGACTCTGTGGCAAATCCCCTTTTTCAACAGCCTGCGAGTCGAGTCGTCGACCTGCGGACACATTATCCCGGCAGTTATGTGCAATTGCCCTTCACTATTTCACGAGAGGAGAAACAGATGAAAAACATTTTCCGACATATCCCGCCGAAGGCGGGATTCTTCTTTGTGGTGTTTTGCCTATTCACCACTACGAATCCATTGCATGCCCAGTGGGTTCAGTCCAACGGCCCCTACAGTGGTGACGTGCGCTGCTTAGCCGTCAGCGGCACAAATGTCTTTGCCGGGACTTATAGCGGCGACGTCTTTCTTTCCACCAACAACGGCACAAGCTGGACTGCGGTCAACAACGGCTTGCCGGGTGGTTGGGTCCGTGTTCTTGCCATCAGCGGCACAAATGTCTTTGCCGGGACTATTGGCAGAGGCCTCTATCGTACCACCGACAACGGCACAAACTGGACTTTGGTCAACAACGATATGCGTGATGTCAGAGCACTTGCCGTCAGCGGCACACCTCTTTATGCCGCGGCTTTTAACGGCTTCTGGCGTTCCGACAACAACGGAACAACCTGGACTACGGTCGGTAACCTTGGCATTGTTATCGCTGCTCTTGCCATCAGCGGCACAACTGTCGTTGCCGGAACTGCAATCGGCATCTATCGTTCCAACGACGGCGGCGCAAACTGGGATCGGGACCTCGGCTTGACTTATAATGTCACGACTTTTGCGGTCGGCGGCCCGTATCTCGTTGCCGGGACTTGGGGTGTAGGCGTCTTCATCAACACCGGCACAAGCTGGACTGCGGTCAACAACGGCTTGACACATCGTTACATCCAGGCTCTTCACGTCAGCGGCCCGGATCTCTTTGCCGGGACTACGTACGACGGCGGCGTCTTTCGTTCCGCAAACAACGGCGCAAACTGGGAGCCGGTCAATACCGGCTTGACGAATTTAGATGTTATCCAGGCTCTTGCCGTAAGCGGCACAAATGTCTTTGCCGGGACTCGGGTAGACGGCGTCTTTCGTTCCACCAACAGAGGTACAAACTGGACTGCGGTCGGCTTAATTAATTCTAAGGTTCAAGCGCTTGCAGTCAGAGGCACAGATCTCTTTGCCGGGACTACTGTTGGCGTCTTTCGTTCCACAGACAGAGGCATAGGCTGGACTTCGCGCGGCTCAATGCCTGCTAATGTCATTGCTCTTGCCGTCAAGGACACAAATCTCTTTGCCGGGACTTATGGCAACGGGGTCTTTCTTTCCAGAAACAACGGCGCAAGCTGGGGTACTGTCAACAACGGCTTGACAAGTTATTATGTCCGTGCTTTTGCCGTAATCGGCACAAATCTCTTTGCCGGGACGAATGGCGGCGTCTTTCGTTCCGCAAACGACGGCGGAAGCTGGACTCGGGTCAACAACGGCTTGACGAATACTAGTGTGTTGTCTCTTGCTCCCGACTTGTCGGGGGATCTCTTTGCCGGGACTTGGGGGGGCGGCGTCTTTCGTTCCGGAGACAACGGCGCAAACTGGACTGCGGTCGGCTTAACGGGTGCTTATGTCAATGCTCTTGCCGTCAGAGGCGTAAATCTCTTTGCCGGCGCCGGAACTGGTGGCGGCGTTTTTCTTTCCACCAACAACGGCATAAACTGGACTGCGGTCAATATAGGCTTGACGGAAACTGTCGTCAGATCTCTTGCAGTCTCCGACACGAGTCTCTTTGCCGGGACTGATGGCGGCGTCTTTCTTAACGCCAACAACGGCAAAAGCTTGACTGCGGTCAATACGGGTTTGATGGACACTGTTGTCAAGTCTCTTGCCGTCTCCGGCACGAATCTCTTTGCCGGAACTTGGGGCAGCGGTGTCTGGAGACGGCCGTTGTCGGAGATGATCACCTCGGTGCCCGCCGAAGGCGGGGCGACCGACTTGCCGACGCATTTCAGTCTTGGCCAGAACTATCCGAACCCGTTTAACCCGAGCACAGAGATCAGATATCAGACGTCAGAGGTCAGTCACGTGACGCTGAAGGTGTATGATATTCTCGGTCGCGAAGTCGCAACACTGGTAGATGAAGTGAAAGAGGCGGGCGTTTACAATTGTCAATGGTCAACGGACAATGTTCTCCGGAAGGAGTCCTTCGGACAATTGTCAACGGGCGTGTACTTCTACCGTTTACAAGCTGGACAATTCGTTGACACGAAAAAACTATTGCTTCTCAGATAATCCCGCTGATTTTTTTGCGGGACTACTTCTCCTCAGATAAGGAGTACGAATCATGAAACCAAGTCAGAGCATTCTTATTCTCGTGTTGCTTGTTGTCTCTTCGTCGCTCGCATCAGCCCAGACCTACGGCTGGGTGGATTGGTGTGTGCACATTCCCGAGCAAGTCGGACTGACCGACGTGCACTTCATTGGCAATGAAGAATGGATTACCGGAGGCAATGGCAAATTGTATCACACAACAGACGGAGGACAGACATTCACGATTCAGACTCTGCCGTCTCTTGCAGGTATCAGTAATTCCGTCTTCATCAGGAGTCTTACGGAAGGTTATGCAGTGACCTCTACAGGCAGTATTTCTATCTTCTCGAAGCCGGAGGTTTTGTGGATGTGAAGAAGCTTGTTGTGCTCAAATAAGAATCGATGGCAAGGGCTGCAGTTTTCTATTCGCAAATCAGAACAACAACAACATTACATAGGAGGCACCAATGAAACAACTCGGTTCTGCGCTCATTATCTCTCTGCTACTCGTCTCCAGCTCATCCTCCCAATGGCAGCCGGATGTACGGCTGACCAATGATCCTGCTTATTCATATACAGCTTATACTAATGCGTGGTGTATAGCAGCAAGCGGGAATGTTGTACATGTAGTATGGCAAGACGATCGTGATACGAATTTCACCGGGGAGATATACTACAAGCACTCAACAGACGGAGGCGTAAGCTGGGGAGCAGATACCCAGCTAACGAATAACCCCTCTAGTTCACAGTCTCCTTCTGTTTCGGTATCCGGTCAAGTTGTGCATGTTGTATGGAATGACACTCGTCATGGGAACTGGACGATATACTACAAACGCTCAACAGACGGGGGCGTAAGCTGGGGAACAGATACACGGCTAACAATAAACCCTGCTCATTCAAACAATCCATCTGTCACAGTATCCGCTTCAGTTGTACATGCTGTATGGCATGACAGGCGTGATGTGAACTATCAGATATACTACAAACTCTCAACAGACGGAGGCTCAAGTTGGGGTGCAGATACGCGGCTATCGAGTGGCAGAGGTGATTCACGGTTTCCTTCTGTATCAGTCTCCGGCTCAGTTGTGCATGTTGTATGGTTTGACATTCGTGATGGGAACCCGGAGATTTACTATAAACGCTCTGCAGATGGAGGTGGAAGCTGGGGAACAGATACTCGGCTGACGAATAACGCTGCTGTTTCACAATTTCCTTCTGTTTCGGTATCCGGTCAAGTTGTGCATGTTGTATGGAGTGACGATCGGAATGGGAACTGGGAGATATACTACAAAAGGTCATCAGACGGAGGCATAAGCTGGGGAGCAGATACACGGCTGACGAATAACTCTGCTTCTTCAGAGTTTCCTTCTGTCACAGTATCAGGTTCAGTTCTGCATGTTGTATGGCAAGATGAACGTAATGGGAACAAGGAGATTTACTACAAACGCTCAACAGATGGAGGTACAAGCTGGGGAGCTGATACACGGCTAACGAATAACTCTGCTGTTTCAGACAATCCATCTGTCACAGTATCAGGTTCAGTTCTGCATGTTGTATGGAATGACACACGTGATGGGAACTATGAGATATATTATAAACGAGACCCGACAGGCAATGTTACCGGGATAGAGAATACTGCTTCAGAATTCCCGGAGGCATTTAGGCTGGAGCAAAACTACCCCAACCCGTTTAACCCAACAACAGCTATCAGCTATCAGCTGACAGCTAGGAGCTTTGTAAGTCTCAAGGTGTATGACGTGCTTGCCCGTGAAGTCGCAACGCTGGTGAATGAAGAGAAGCCGCCGGGAACGTATGAAGTGACATTCGATGCAAGCGGCTTTTCGAGCGGCGTCTACTTTTATCGACTATCAACAACTCACTTTGTCCAAACGAGGAAACTTGTGCTCCTTCGGTGAGTTTTTCTCTATGCGGGAGTATTGCGATATGGCATGCTGCCTTAGACCAAAATACATATTCAAATCTTCTCAGGAGGCGTTATGCGAACACTTATCGTTTTGTGCGTGCTCGCCGTTGCGGCGAGTGTGGCCAATGCGCAATGGCTCTGGCAGAACCCCCTGCCACAGGGAAATGATCTCTATTCGGTTGACCTCACAAGCGCAACAACAGCGTACGCCGTTGGCGACGGCGGGACAATCCTGAAAACCACTAACAGCGGATCGAGCTGGCAATTCCTGTCATCTCCTTCCAGCGCGAGGCTCATGTCAGTATTCTTCGTTGATGCAAACATGGGATATATCGTTGGTCGCAACGGCACGATTTTGAAAACGACCAACGCAGGAGTCAACTGGCTCAGCCTGGTAACTGGCAGGAATTGGAATCTCAATTCCATTTTCTTTGTCAATGCGAACATCGGATATGCCGTTGGTATCCCGGACACTATCCTGAAAACTACTGACGGGGGTATCAGCTGGAGTTTTCAACTTTCAGGGACAGCTTACGAACTGCAGTCGGTCTTCTTTGCTGACGCGAATACTGGCTATGCAGTCGGTGGCGATGGCATCATCAGGAAGACGACTAACGGCGGCACGAATTGGAATCCGTTGTCGCTGGGAACAACGGCGTACACAACAGCGGTGCACTTTGTAGATGCAACAACTGGGATAGTCACATGCACGGAGGGGAAGCTTCTCAGAACGACAGACGGGGGAGCCAGCTGGGGTGTGCAGTCCTATAGTTCGAATATCGATTTCTACGCAGTGCATTTCATCGATTCGAACAACGGGTATGTCGTCGGTGAAAACTCGTATGACGATGTGGGAATCATCTTGAGGACAACGAACGCCGGAGCGGACTGGACGCAGCAAACATCGGGAACAAGCGCCGAGCTCTACGGTGTCGGCTGCCATGATATCAATGTCGGAATGGT
>CAYHRX010000124.1:0-8466 GCA_964359075.1 uncultured Chitinophagales bacterium | reverse complement strand
GCAGCACGCCTGTTGCCGGAAGAGAGCGCCCGGAAACTCAGGGCCTCATCGGTTTTCTTGTGAACACCCTTGTGCTTCGGGCTGATTTTTCGGGGAATCCAACATTCATCGAGTTGCTAAAGCGAACACGAGAAGAGGTATTGCAGGCGTTCGAATACCAGGAACTTCCATTTGACAAAGTTGTTGAAGCAGTCCGCCCTGAACGCGTCCTCGGTGTCAACCCTCTGGTCCAGGTCATGTGTGCGCTTCAGAACGTGCCGATCCCGAGCGTCAGTTATCCCGACATTGCAATCACCCCGCTCGACATCCACAGCGGGATCTCACCGCTCGACCTCGCGATAGAATTCTATGACAGGCCATCCGGCATCACCGGCGGGATCGAATACAAGACCGACCTGTTCGATGAGCACACGATTGACCACATGCTGGATCGATTCCACGCACTCATTGATTCCATCACCATTAGTCCGGACGATCGGGTTACGGAGCTTTCATTACTCTCTAGACAGGAGCGGCAGCTTGTACTGTACGAATGGAACCCCGCTGTAACCGAACATCTTGCTGCTGATTGCATCCATCATCTGTTCGAACGTCATGCGGTATCTTCATCAGACGAGACTGCGGCAGTGTTCAATAGTGAGAAGGTTTCCTATGCAGAACTGAACCGTCGGGCAAACATTCTTGCAAACCGACTCCGGAGGTTGGGGGTCCGGCCGGAAGTTACGGTAGGAGTATATCTCAGACGTTCCATTGATTCGGTCGTGGCGTTTTGGGCAGTGCTCAAGGCCGGAGGGGTCTATGTCCCCTTGGATCCGAACAATCCCGTGGAACGTCTCGCTGCCATGCTCCGTGCTGTCCGCGTGCAGGTACTGATCACAACAAAGGATAATTCCCCCACGCTTCCTGACTGTGGAGCGACAACGATCTTTGTCGGGGCGGGAGAGCACACACACAACGGGATAGATGACACAAACCCGGACGTCAGCGTGTCCGGCGCAAATCTCGCCTACATCATCTTTACTTCCGGCTCGACAGGCGAGCCAAAGGGAATACTCATCGAGCACCGAGGCCTTTCGAACCTTGCCGCATTCCAGCGGCGTGTCTTCGGGTTAACCGGGAAGGATCGGGTGCTGCAGTTCTTTTCATTTAGCTTTGATGGGTCGATCTGGGAGATCGTTCTCGCCCTCACCTCGGGTACCACACTCTTCATCGCCTCCGACGATGAACGTGCCAGCTTGGCAAACCTTCTTGGCTTGATGAAGAGAGACGACATTACCGTCGCGACACTGCCTCCATCGGTGCTGGGCCACATTCAACCCAATGAGCTTCCGTCCCTGCACACGATCATAGCCACAGCGGAGGCAAGCGCACCTTCACTCGTTGCACGGTGGGCTCCGGGGCGACGCTTCTTCAACGGCTATGGCCCGACAGAAACCACGGTTGGGGCAACTCTCGGCAGGCTGAATGACAGCGCCCCTGTTACGATAGGTCGCCCGTTCGATAACGCGCAGGTCTACATCCTCGATCAGTCCCTCCGGCCTGTTGGTATTGGAGACATTGGCGAAATACACATTGGCGGCGTTGGACTTGCACGAGGATACCTGAACAATCCGGGATTGACGGCAGAGCGCTTTGTCCCCCATCCATACAGCGCAAAAGCCGGTGAGCGGTTGTACAAGACGGGAGACCTTGCGCGGTTCCTCCCCGATGGCATCATTGAATTCATCGGGCGAGTGGACAACCAGGTAAAAATCCGCGGCTTCCGCGTTGAGCTTGGAGAAATCGAGGAAACGCTGTGCAAGCACCCGGCCGTGGATCGCTCTGTTGTTTCGGCGCGGCAGCTTGATGGTGAAAAGAACCTGACCGCATACCTCATCCTTCGGCAGCAGGCCACCATTGCTCCAGATGAGCTGAGTGCCTTTCTGAGGCTGCAACTGCCGGAGTACATGATCCCCACCGACTTTGTGGTTATGGACTCCTTCCCTCTCACTCCAAACGGGAAAGTGGACCGTGCGGCCTTGCCGGCTCCGGACCGGAGACGCAGGCGAGAACGTCGGGAGTTCGTTCCTCCGCGAACGGCAACCGAGGAGCTTATCGCCACTCTCTGGGTCGAGGCATTGGGAATAGAACAGGTTGGGGTGTATGATAACTTCTTTGAGTTGGGCGGCCACTCATTGCTTGCTATGAAGATCATTATCTCACTCAGAGAGAAGCTGGGCGCCGATGTCCCTGTGCATCATCTCTTCGAAACACCGACCATCGCCGACATTGCGAGCTTCATCGACAACCAACGCAGGAACGCCACGGCAACATCACCCAAAATTCCTCATGCCCCGGCCGGCGAGCCAATTCCCCTTTCTTACAGTCAACTTATGTTATGGGGAGTTGACCAGCCGGGCGTTCCCTACAATACGCCGGTTGCCGTGAGGATTGCCGGCCCGCTGAACCGGCATGTCCTCGAGCAGAGCATCACCGAGATCGTCAGGAGGCACAGCATACTCCGCGCAACAGTTGTCATGCAGGGTGGGCAGCCGGTACACATCATCACTCCACCGCCTCAGGTTACTCTTCCCATCCGTGACTTGAGAAGCCTTTCCAAGGAAGAGCAGGAGGCGCGGGCACTCGATCACATCGTGGAAGTTGCTGACACTCGCCTTGATCTTGTTGCGGGACCATTGTTCAATCCGCTTCTTATTCAACTGGGTGATGAAGAGCATATCCTGTTCGTTGCAATCCACCACATCCTCTTCGATGGCTGGTCGATAACCATCTTCCTTCGGGAGCTGGCTGCGCTTTACCCGACTTTCCTGCGCGGCCTGCCATCCCCACTTCACGAACTGACGCTGCAATACACGGACTTCGCATACTGGCAACGCAAGAGGAATATGGACGAAGCGCAGCTCAACGCGAGTGAATATTGGAAGAAACAATTGGGTGACCCTTTGCCTGTGCTCGATCTTCCGGCTGACCATCCTCGCGCGGCACAGATGCACGTAGAAGCACACCACGAACCGTTCGTTGTCCCCGCAGCAACCCTCTCGGCACTGAAGGAACTGAGCAAGCGGGAAGGCATGACGTTGTTCATGACGCTGCTTGCAGCGTATGATGTGCTGCTTCAAAAGTACTCCGGCCAGGACGACCTGATTGTTGCGACGCCCGTCGCAAACAGGACAATGCCGGAGACATACGATCTACTTGGTTTCTTTGCAGGCTTTGTTGCCCTTCGAGCAGACCTTTCTGGAAGTCCGACATTTGCCGAAGTAATGAGAAGAGTCGGGAAAGTTTGTCTTGATGCCTACGCCAACACAGACGTTCCCTTGCAGCATCTTATCAAGCAGTTCCCATTGGTTCACGATCCCAGCCGGATGCCGATTGCACAGGCGTACTTCACGTTTGATGAGTTTCCCCGTGACCCCTTGCCGTGCGGCAACGTCACCCTGGACCCGTTCCGCGTTCACCATACGTTCTATTCGGGATTTGATGTGGCTCTGGCAATGGAAGAGCGGGGCCGTCAGCTGGAAGGAGCGCTGCTCTATCACCCGGAGTTGTTTGAACCGGCTACAATCAGAAGAATGGTTGGGCACTTCCGGAACATACTGCAGTCAGTAACGGAACATCCTGATCAACCGCTTTCCTCCCTGTCGGTTCTCTCAACTGAAGAACGCCATCAACTCCTTGTTGAGTGGAATAACACGACTGCATCCTATCCTGAGAAGATGGTCGTCCATGAGATGTTCGAAGAGCAGGTGCAGTGTACACCCGATACAGTTGCAGTCGCGGCACATGACCAACACCTAACGTATCGTCAATTGAATGAACGGGCAAACCAGGTGGCGCGCCACTTACGCTCATTGGGAATCTCGCCGGAGCAGCCCGTGGCTGTTTGCATGGAGCGCTCTGTGGAGTCAATTGTCGCCCTGCTTGCCGTGTTCAAAGCTGGCGGTGTCTATCTTCCTGTGAGCCCGGATATCCCTCGCGACCGCCTGGCTTTCGTGCTCGAGGATGCGAGGGTGTCGACGGTCTTGACGCAGGAATGTCTTTCGAGAGTTTTTGAAGGCACCAAGGCTCACGCGGTTCTTGCAGACCGACTCCCACCAGAAAATGGTTCGCTACACAAACCGCCTACTCATGTGGAACCGCGGCAGGGCGCGTACATCATCTACACCTCGGGTTCAACAGGAACGCCAAAAGGCGTGGTTGTTGAGCATCGGAGCTTGGGAAATCTCATCACATCATTCATCAATACGTACACCCCAACCTCCAACGACCGTGTCCTTCAACTGACATCGACCTCGTTCGATGCTTCCCTTGCGGAGATACTCCCCATCCTGTGTGTCGGCGGCACACTTGTCATACCTGACCTGCCGGTCAGTGTGGATATCAACAGCCTTGTTTCTCAGATCGCGGAGCACAACGTCACGATCATTGGGGCAGTCCCCTCAATCCTTTCAACGCTGAGGGAGAGGCGTGGAGAGATCCCCACCGTCCGCCTGATACTCAGTGGTGGTGAGCCGCTGTCATACGAAGCGGTTCGCGGCCTCTCGGAGTCAGCTATTATCAGCAACGGGTACGGGCCGACCGAGACTACCGTTTGTTCCCTGTTCTACTTGATGAGTGGTGAGAGCGTCACTCACGAACCTGGTACATGGGTGCCTGTCGGACGACCGCTGATGAATACGCAAGTGTACATCCTCGACGCGTTCCTCAACCCAGTGCCCATCGGCGTGCAGGGTGAGCTGCATATTGCGGGTGCCGGCCTTGCACGTGGCTATCTCAACAGGCCTGATCTCACCGCAGACCGTTTCATTCCCAACCCGTTCAACAACACGCCGGGAGATCGGCTGTACAAGACTGGAGATCTTGCCCGTTATCTCCCTGACGGGAAGGTCGAATTCATCGGCAGGATGGACGAGCAGACAAAGCTGCGGGGATTCAGGATCGAGTTGGGCGAGGTGGAGATGAGACTGCGACAATATGAGGGGATTGCAGATGCTGTTGCGCTGGTCCGCGAAGATGCACCGGGTGACCAGCGACTCGTGGCGTATTACCGCACGAACACGGGTGAGGCATTGAGTACGCAGGGGCTCCGTGTGTTCATGCAGAAGTCGCTGCCGCATTACATGATCCCGTCTCACTTCATGCATGTGGACGCGTTTCCTTTGACGAGCAGCGGCAAGGTGAACCGTGCCTCATTGCCGCGCCCGGAGACCCGGAGACCGACACTTGCCCAGCCTTATCTCGCACCCCGTACGGAACAGGAGATGCAACTCGTCACGATCTGGTGCGATGTTCTGAAGATAGACGAGGTTGGTGTCCTTGATGATTTCTTTGCGCTGGGCGGCCACTCCCTTCTGGCCATCCATCTTCTGACTCGTGTGAAGGATACGTTTCATGTAGAGGTTCCACTACGCGTGCTCTTTGAAGCACCCACGGTTGCACTGCTCGCGGAGCGGATCCAGACATTGAACAGTGTACACGAATCTCAATCATCAACCTTCGAGCAAGACCTTCCATCGCTGGTGCAGTTGCGTGCTCATACAAGTACAAAGACCCTTGTCTGCATCCACCCTGTGGGAGGACAGATCCATCACTACAGACACCTCTCAGATGTGGTGGGAGCCACCCGGAATGTCTACGGCATACGCTCTCGTGCCATTCTCGATCATGCTCGTGAGTACGTGACTGTGAACGAGATGGCCACGGCATATGCAGACATCATCCGCTCACTAAACGCCAAGCACCTTGTTCTTCTCGGATATTCATCAGGCGGTATTCTCGCAATGGCTGTGGCAAACATGATCGAACAATTAGGAGGTACGGTGAATTGCGTCTGCCTGCTGGACTCGTACTGGCTGGAGGATGTTCAAGTTCAGATTGAAAGAGAATCGTTGCATGCAGTCCTGCAAACACTGCGAGAGACTTTCCAACACCAGATACATCCGTTCAAGAATGCGGTGGATGAAATCCTTGGTCGTACTGAGTTCTTGCAGGATGATCTCCTTCTCTTGTCAGATGAAGAACGCTTCGAGCACGTGTCGCGGCTGCTGGCAGAGTTCAACCTTCCGCACCAGGTACTTGAAGCCACATTGAGAAATCAGTCGGCACTGTACAGACGGCACTACCAGATGCTGAAGGGATTCAAACCGCAGAAGGTGAACGCGAGGATGATCATCGGTTGGGCCGGAGAAACTCTCCCGGGCGTTTCGGCACTTGAACACAGCAACTGGGCGGATTATGCACGGCGTGGTGCAACTGTGAGGACATTCAACGCCAACCACTACAGCATCGTGCAGCCACCGGCAGTCCAGCACGTTGCCGATGCGCTGTTGCCTGCTCTGGAAGGAAACGAACACAACGGTGAAGCACAATGACGGATCACTACAAGGTGGTGGTAAACCACGAAGAGCAATACTCCATCTGGCCTGCTGCAAAGGGGAATGCTCCCGGCTGGCGCGATGCCGGCAAGGATGGGACCAAAGAGGAATGTCTGGCTTATGTCAAAGCGGTGTGGACTGACATGCGGCCACTGAGTTTGCGCAAAGCAATGAAGGGTCAGGGTGGGAGTCCCAAGGCTGATCCTGGAGGCCCCGCATGAGCCTCATCCGCGCAGCCTCGACCCTTCTTATCCCGGTGCATCGTGGCCGGGAGGAATACCTCAAAAGCCTTCTGCATAGCATAGCACGAGCGCAATCATCATTGTGGTACCCTTCGGCAATTCTGATTGCCACTAGCGACATCGCCGATATTGACAATGTTGTCCGCCCCGTCGCGCCTGAGCTGCCCGTCTCCTTAAGCACTCATGTGTTCCCCGAATGCAGAAATCTTGCATCTCTCCGCAACAGGGCAGCCGGAATTGTAGCCACTGAGTGGATTCACTCGGTCGACTCCGACACACTCATTCCGCCCGACTACTTCGTGAAGCTTGAGCGAGCAATGGCATCCTGTCCATCAGGCGTTCATTTTGTTCAACTCAACTTTGTGCCGGTGGCAAAGTCATTTTGGGCCCGTTGCGAGGGATTGATCGACACACTCGTGCTATCCCGCTACATAACCGTGGACAGCATTCGTGGATTCAACGGCATGAATTTCATGGTACGACACGATGCGTTGCGCTCCGCCGGAGGGTTTGCGGAAGACCAACTGGCCGCCGAAGACGTCGAGCTCGGGTATCGATTCTGGAAACTTGGAATGCGCGCTGTCTTCCTGCCGGATGTTGCAGTGCTGCATCGCTATCCGGACGCGCTGCGAGCGCTGCTTCGCCGGAAGTTCTGGCACGGCCGCGGGTACGCTATGGTCTTTCGCCGATGTCCTGAGTTGTTTCGCAGAACGGCAGGGCGAACAGGCGTATTCCGCACGCACTGGAAGACAATCATCAAGCCGGCATTCTTTCTCTACTATGGCATTAGCAGTCTTGTATTCCTGGCAGGACTTATCTACGAAACCATCCGTAAGAGATCGGTTGCCACGACACCGTCAACCCACCATTGGCTTACTTCTTCACGAGCGTGATCAGATGCTGTTGGACTTCCCGGACAAGCATCCAGAACTGCATCAGCAGTACGTACACGTGTGGCGCGTAGACTTGGAGCAATTGCATGAGAGAGCAGACGACTATCTCTTCCTCCTCTCGCATGATGAACGGCAGCGGGCACAAAAGTTCTTCTTTCAAAAAGACCGCCAGCAATTCGTTGTGACACGAGGTGTTCTCAGAACAATTCTCGGTGGCTACATGCACCTCCCTCCTGCCTCGGTCACGTTCTCCTACACTGAGCATGGGAAACCGTTCTTGCTGGAGACCACCAACCCCGAGCGTGTCGCATTCAACATCGCTCATTCACGAACTCTTGCCCTCATTGCTGTCACCCGCGACAGGATGATCGGCATCGATGTGGAATACTGCCGTCCAGATGTCCTCGACCAGAATATCGCTGAGCGATTCTTCTCACCACGCGAGGTGGCAACGCTTCGCTCCCTACCCGAGGCACAGCAAGAGGAAGCCTTCTTCAATTGCTGGACGCGCAAGGAAGCGTTCATCAAAGCCAAGGGAGAGGGACTCTCTCTGCCGCTTGACCGCTTTGATGTCTCACTCGCCCCCGATGAACCCGCCGCTCTTCTCGAAACCCGCCCCGACCGCTCCGAGGCACAACACTGGTCTCTCGTGGCTCTGGATGTTGACCCGCCCTACAAGGCCGCGCTGGCGGTGCGCGACCAGGGATTCCAAACTCTCATCTGGAACTTCCCCGCCTGAGCGCTCTGAAGAAAGGACAGCCATGCACATTACAAAAAAAATTCCCTACATTTGTCCTCCACATAGGGAGCAAGGAGTGCCTGCACCATCCGTTCATCCTCTTCCGTCTGATCGTCTCCGCATCTTCATGGCTGCCGGTGAAGTTTCGGGAGACCGCCAGGCCGGACATCTCGCCCGAGCTATTCTGGCTCTTGATCCAAGCGCTATCCTCTATGGTT
>CAYHRX010000123.1:0-8493 GCA_964359075.1 uncultured Chitinophagales bacterium | reverse complement strand
CGATCTTGTCTCCCCGCGGTGACCATGCCGGGTCACGATCGTCGTAGTAGTCATTGGTCAGCTTGCGGAGTTCTCGGGTTTCGGTGTTGAGAATGTAGAGGTCGTTGTACCCTGACATATCAATAGAAGAGAACGCCAACCGCTTTCCGTCCGGCGCCCATGATGTTGAGCCAATGCTGACGAGACTCTTGAACCTGAACGTCTGCACAATCTCGCCCTTCCGCACGTCGTACAAATGCAGCGCGTCGTTCTCACCGCTCTTCGTCACGAAGGAGAGTGTACCGTTCTTTGAAACATCGATCCTGCTTCTGAACGGATGGAATGCCTCAAGGTCATCCGTTTGCTCGCCCTCAATGACGCTCTCCCCCGTTGATTTCGGGTCAAGGTCGTCGAGTTTCTTCTTGAAGATGCCGGTGTATCCCGTTCGGTTGCTCATGAAGAACACCTCGCGGGTCGAATCAACTTCAACCACCACCGGTTTGAAATTGAAGCCTTCTTTCACGACGTTTACGGTGACGTTGCCCGGCGCATCGCTCGATGCGTAGAGCGGATAGTATTGCTTCTTGAGAGCGTAGAGCCACTCCTCGTCAAACTCCTTGTAGTTCTTCCCAAGCGTGATCCTGAAGACCTCGCTGAACGAGCTCTCCTTCCAGAAGTTCTCCATCAACAGGAGTATCTTCTCCTCGCCGTACGTTTTACCGATGTACATCAGGGCGTTCTGTCCCTCTTTGTACATCAGGTACGAGCCGTAGATGCGGTCCATGTCCTTCAATCCCACCACAATATCGTTCAGCACCACATCGCGCATCACCATCTCTGCCTGCTGGTCCCATTCTGTCGACCAGTACTCGGCGAGACCTTCGGTAAACCAGAGCGGCGGCAGCCTGTCCTGCGGCTTGCGGTGGTCGATCATCACCCGCGAGATCTTGCTGTGCATGAACACGTGGACAAGCTCATGCCGAATAACGTGCCTGAACCCGGCCACGGAGCCGTCCGATGGGATCACGACGCGTCCTTTGAGGAACTCAAAGAACCCCCCGACGCCTTCGGGGATGAAGCCGCCCGTGGTGTTCGTCTGCTCGAAGTGAAGGTGCGAGCTGTAGAAGATGAGCGGGACGCGGTTGTTGAGCGAGTGGTTGAACTTCACTTCGAGATGCTTGTACGCCTCTTCCGCGAAGAACGCTCCGCGCTCAGCGAGGTTTTTCATCTCGGGATAATAGTAGATGTCGAAGTGCTCGGTCTTGAGGACGTGCCACTCAAAGTCAGTGTACTGGACTTTGTTGCGGCCGAAGTAGAAGAACTGGGCGTGCGCAGTTGAGGTAACGAGAAGCAGACAGAGGGATGAGGCAAGAAGGAAGAACACCGGTCGTTTCATCGCAGATCCGTCAAGACACGCAACGCGTTACAAGGGAGTATGCTGGATGGTGGCAGGGGTATGATAGGGAGAATGAGAGAGAGTTGCAACAGGGCATTCCGGAGCCAAACACATACAGTGAAGGTTGCCTTCACTCGCGGATCACCGAGGTGGAAAGCAACCTTCGTACACTGTGCTCACCTATCTCAACAGGACGAGCTTGCTCATCTGTGTGTATTGTACACGGCCAAGCTCATTGCTCACCGTCAGCCTCGCAAAATAGACACCACTTGCCTGACCGGAAGCGTTCCATGTCAGTGAGTGGTAGCCAGCCTCGTGGGATTGATTCACCAAATCGGCGACCTTCTGGCCGAGAACATCGTGGATAGTTAGAGAAACGAAACCTGCCTCCGGTAAGTTAAACCTGATCTGCGTTGAAGGGTTGAATGGATTCGGGAAGTTCTGAGACAGCGCAAAACGGCCTGGCATTTCTCCGAGAATGTACCTCTCTTGCGGCTTGCCGGGCGGGAGGTATGTCAGATCGCAGCGCAGTGAAACCACATCAGAGTACGAGGAGAACTTCGCTTGCGTGTCGCTTGCCCAAATTCTGTATTGCAAGCTATCAGCTCCTTGGGTAGGGCCAATGACGATTTCGCCATCAATATATTGGGTCACCGAACCCGCCAGAGGCGGACCGATCTGTTCCCAGGGAGTCCAACTCATGCCTACCTCGCGGAAGCGTCTCTCTACGGTGTAGTATCCGTTGGGATTCACATCGGGTTCAGTGTTGGCAGTCCAAGTGAGCTTCGGACGAATGTTGCCACCTCCGATATCAATCATGGTGAGTTGCAGGCCATAGGGCCTGGAAGGAGAAGCATCCTCAGGACTATTTTGATAGAGCATTACCGTGAAGTATCCTTGCGCAGGGTTCTCAGAAAGCACCTCCATTCCAACGTTAGCACCCCGCTTGGTGTTGGGCACATAGATGTTTCCAGGAGCATACGGGTCGCGCGGGTCAGACCATGGCGAGAGAACTCGCATGTTGGCAACCCCCGGGAAAGGGACGCCATCATCTGTTTCAGATGGGATACCCTCAGGCCACGTGAATCCGTTACGACCGCTGGCGAAGATCAATCCCGTGTTCTCATAGGAATTTGGCACACCACCTATGACCCTCCAAACAAATACACCTTGAGTGATTGTGTTATGCGGCCATGCCGGTGGGAAGAAGGCAGTGTTGTTATAGTCTGGAACCTCCGTACTTCCTATGTACATGGTTTTAGTGAAGCGACGATTCTCAATGAGGAAATAATCGTTGTTGTAGTTGCTGTTGATTCGGAAGACCTCAGGTGTTTCGAGATAATAGTGCAGAGGGCGCTCCTGTTGTCCAGAGATTACTGTTGGAGTTACCCAACCTTTGCGGTCTCGAGCAACGGGACACAACGGAGCGGGTGCGGCACCATAGTTATCTGGCCCGTTTCTCATGCCCGCTTGCATCACATCCGCACGACTACCGCTTGAATGGTCAATGCCGACCGTGTGTGCAAACTCGTGACAATGAAATCCTATTCTTGAGAAGCGATCCGTTGGGTTCTCTTGGTTTGGAGGTCTGCCCTGTAATTCGCCCATGATGTATACGTCGCCAAATGCCTGAGGGTTCAAACCCAACCGCTGAAAATATGTGTTCCCAGCATAGACTATTGCCAGTTTAGCGTAGGTCGATGTTGACACATCCAATCCGGCAGCCTGTGCCGCTGTAATTGCATCCGTGAGAAAGTCCCGCCTGTAGTGATGATAGTCTAACTTGGGACCATACAGTCCAATCCAGACTGGAAACCCTCCGACCGCGTTGTTCACAACGTGGCCTTCGACCTGTAGGTTTCCCCAGGACATCTTGCGGAAATAATCCGCAAGGCTGCCGAACACCTCGTCGTTGTCAGGCGTTCGCATTGGGTCAACGTAGATGTCTTGGGACACCAACATGTTCTCGAAGTCGACCTTGGTGTAGGTTACAGGCACCGTTCTGTGAGGTACGTCCGTGAATTCCACCAATAGGATTTTCAGGGTGATGCGTGTGCCGAGGTACTGCGTTGCGTTGTCAAAAGGGCCTGTCGATGCACACTGTTCTTCCTGCGTCCACAATTGCGGGGAGATGAGCAAAGCCCCCACACAGCACAAGAAAACGAGTATTTTTCTCATGGCAATCTCCTATGTTGATTAAGTGATGGCGATTGCGCATCTTATGCATGGAGACACAAAGGCCGCGGCTGCGCAATCGCATTTGTGTCGGGCGACGGCCCCGTGTCCTTCCACCCTTTAACAGGTGGAATTATCGGAAAGCGGCAGCCTGCAACTGCCGTTTTCCGTTTCATACTCTTCTCTCCCCTGTTCCCTCTATCGTGTTAGCGACATCTTTCTCGTCTGTGTCATCCCATCTGTTTCAAGACGATAGAAGTATGTACCACTGGGAAGATCAGATCCTTGAAAGATCACCGAGCGCTGGCCTGCTTCTTGCTTTCCGTTCAACAACGTGGCCACATGGCGTCCGAGAACATCGAACACACTCAGCCGCACCATGCCTGCTTTGGGTAATTCATATGTAATGCAAGTAGTTGGGTTGAACGGATTGGGGAAATTCTGAAACAGGCTGAACTCACCGGGTCTCAACGGAGATGGTGACTGCACGTGAGTGATGATACCATACTGTACTCCATCAATGATACATCCGCGCATGAACCATCCCATGCCTTCATACTCGACATACACCAACCCGACAGTATCAATAACATCTCGCACAATCAAGAGCCGATGAGGGCGGCTATCGGTGACGAATCTCCAGTACACCCGCGGTATCCCATAGAAGGTTCCCACGCGGAAATCAGTCACAAGGGTTATGATTGTATCGCCCCCGCTGTAGTAGACCACAACCGTGTCCCCCGGTCTTTTGGAAAAGTCATACAGGAGCACTTCTTCATACGCTCCTCCACCCCGCCGCACCAGTTCCCACCCATATACTCGTGACCCGGACTGGCGAAGATACTCGGGGAGACCTATGTCCTGGGATATGATCCGGAAGCTCTGTCCGTTTGGCATGAGAGTATCATGAATAGCCCTTGCGGTCCAACCATAATAGCCGGGCGGTGGCGTTTCATAGTATTGCCAAACATTGCCAGCCTGGAGTGGGTAGTGACCTTGCGGCACCGCCCGTACCGCCAAGATGCAAACAGCAGCGATAACCCAACGGAGCTTCATTTCAGTTCCTCCCTTCTGCGCCGATTCTGCAGTATTGCGTAGCACACAGAGAAGAGAGAGCGTAAGCTATGGAATGGAATGGAATGGAATGGAATGGAATAATCTCCATAGCTCAGCCGCTCAATCCTGCGCTTCACACAACAGCTATGAGAGAACAGAGGCAACCAACAGCGAGCACTCGTAACAATATACGCTCCAAAACACCACTTGTCAAGTCTTGAAAAACTCAACAGTGCGCAGTTGCTTTCGTGATGGGAAGGCTGATGGTTTGCAGAAGATGCAGCCGAGGTCAGAAGGGATCTGAACAATGGGTGCTGGATCGCGACAAGTCGAGCCTCACCACGATGTCCCACTCCTGAAGAACGTGACGAACACGATGAGGGCGAGGGTGATGATGGCGATGACGATGGCTTTTTTGTGTTCTTTGCTCATAAGAGATTCACCACTAAGACACGAAGGCACAAAGGAAGAGATTTTGAGAAATGTGGTTATTAAACCTTAGCTAATTCGTCTTTCAAATAATCAATCACTTTTACCGGTGTTGGGTCAACGTTGTGGAGTAGGGCAAGGTAGAAGCTCACCCAGTCGCCGAGGTACACCAAGGAGAATATGCGCGCCAGCAGCGACGTTCCTTCACTCCACACCTCTGTAATGTGCTGTGTGTGTTCAGCGATGATGCCTTTGGTAATGTCCATCCGGACTTTTACGCGTGAGTGATCGTGTTCGTCACGAAGGAACATGACCTGCATCTCACGCATCTGGTCCGCGAGCGTTTTCCAACCGACAAGCTCGTTGTGGTTCATCTCCGGCAGCACGTGCCCGAACATCAACGACTTGCCGTTCTCCGCCATTTGTCCCCGCCAGCGGGTTGCAACTGCATCGAAGCGCTCGGTGGATGAGTAGATGATCCCAATGCGTCCACGCAGTTGCTCGGCAAGCTGGAATGCCTTGTTGTTCGAGGGATCGGGGTTGCCGTATTCGTCTGCTTTCTGTTTGAGCAGGGCAAGGGCTTCGTTGATCTCCCGACTCTTGTTCCTGATCAGTCCGAGTTTGCCGAGTGTAATAAGAAGAGGGAAGAAAGAGTACCCGAGTGCAGCGCGGGGAGGAAGTCCGCCGGGAATCTTGATCATGGGTTTTCGTTTCTTCCTGGCAAGCTTCTCCACTTCTCCGTCGGAAGAGATGCAGAGAATCTTTGCCCCCCGTTTCACCGCCTCTTTGAAGGCGGCCGTGGTCTCTTCGGTGTTTCCGGAGTAGCTTGAGACAATGACAAGAGAGTTCTTGCCGACGAACCTCGGCAACGTGTAATGCCGGTTGACGAGGAAGGGGACGCTGAGTTCCCCTGCAAGGTAGCTCTTCAGCAAGTCCCCGCCGATTGCCGAGCCGCCGAGCCCGTTGAGGACGATGTTCTCAATGCCGTGGACGTTAAGCTTCACCTTGGCCGCATTGCCGATCTTGATTGCCTCGTCCACCTGATCGGGGAACTTCTTGATGAGACTGTACATGTTGGATGTGTCGATGGCGAAGATTTCTTCAAACGTCATTTGTTGTATTCCTTAGGAGGTTGTTGACAAACGCGAGCGACGACGGAAGCCCTATTTGTCGCCCTGTTAGTGTTCATTCGTGTGAATTCGTGGATTGTGTTCATTCGTGTGGATTCGTGGACTAATTCTCCAGCGGTATGTCAGGTATCTGCTTCTTCACGACGGAGACGAGATACTCCCGGATCTCAACATCTGTATTCAGCGAAAGAACTTTCTCGGCCACTCGCTTGGCGTCTTTGAACTTGATGGTCCGGATAATCTTTTTGATCTCTGGAAGGACCGTCGGGACAACGCTTAGTTCATCGATACCCATGCCAACCAGCAGGACAGTCGCCAGCGGATCGCCCGCCATTTCGCCGCACATCCCCACCCATACGCTCTTCTTGTGTCCCGCGTCGATCACCCATTTGATTGTCCGAAGCACGGCGGGATGAAACTGCTGGTACAGCGGAGCGACGGCGGCATTATCGCGGTCAACGGCGAGCATGTACTGGATGAGATCGTTCGAGCCGATGCTGAGGAAATCGACTTCCGCCGCAATCTCTTCTGCCATGAGTGCTGCTGAAGGAACTTCAATCATCACTCCTACCTTAATACGGGAATCGAAGTGGATGTCTTTCGCCTTGAGCTCGTTCTTTGCCTCCTTCACGTATTCCTTCGCCCGACGCACTTCATTCACGCTGGAGATCATCGGGAACATGATGCGGACGTTCTTCCTGCCGCTTGCACGGAGCAGAGCGCGGAGTTGTGTGAGGAACATCTCCGGCTTGTCGAGAGAGACGCGTATGCCTCGCCAGCCCAGAAACGGGTTCTCTTCATGATAATCGCCCGGCGAGAGTTTATCGCCGCCAACATCAAACGTCCGGAAGATGACGGTGTGCGGGAATGTTGCCTCGGCAACCTTCTTGTACTCTTCGTACTGCTCGTCCTCCGACGGCTCCGACTGCCGTGCGAGCAGTGTGCCTTCAGTCCGGTATAAACCTATCCCCGCCGCCCCCTGTGCACGGGCATAGTCGATCTCCTCCGGCACTTCCATATTTGCCGAGAGCTCGATGTGCTTGTGGTCGGGGGTATCGGCAACGAGGGGAGCGATGGCCGTGAGCTGTTCTTCGAATGCCCTGAGCCGTTCGGCCTTTTTCTGAAGATGCTCGATTGTCTCCGGCGCTGGGTTGACGATGATGACCCCGGCGTAGCCATCGATGGCCAGGAAGTCGCCGGTGCGGACGTTCTTCGTCACGGTGCGCAGACCGAGCACTGCCGGTATCTTGAGCGAGCGTGAGAGGATGGCAGCGTGCGAGGTGACACCGCCGAGGTCTGCAGCGTAGCCCAGGATCTGATTGCGTGAGAAGATGACCGTGTCTGTGGCCAGCAGCGTTTCCGACACTATAATAGATGCGCCTTCCAGTTTCGAGAATAGCTTCTGGTCCTGGATGTTGCGGATGATGCGGTTCATGATGTCTTCGACATCGCGGGCGCGCTCGTGCATGTATTCGTCGGGCGAAGCGAGCATCATGCGTTTGTATTTGTTGATCTCGTCGGCAACGACGTATTCGGCGTTTTTCAACTCCTTCGTGATGCGTTTCTCGATGGAACCCATCAGGATCGAGTCATTCAGGATCATGATTTGCGCCTCAAAGATCTTGGCGCTCTGCGAGCCGAGTTTTTGCTCAGCGAAGGCGAGGATCTTTTGCAGTTCCTTTTCAGCTCGCGCATTGGCCGTGCGGACGCGCTGCTTCTCCGCCTCAACGTCGGCTTCGGAAATCGTCTTCAGCTCAATGTGCGGGATGTGCTTGCTGTAGAGGTAGGCCATGCCCAGGGCGATCCCGGGAGCGGCCGGAGTGCCTTTGAGGACAAGCTCCTGATATTGTGGTGGTGTGTGGTCCATGCCTACTGCTCGTCAAACCCTCGTTCGAAGAGATCCACAACGGCAGCACACGCAGCTTCTTCGTCAGCGCCGTCGAACCTCAGCATCAGCGTCGAGCCCTGTTCCGCTGCCAGTGTCATCACGCCAATGATACTTTTGCCATTGATCTGCATGCCGTCCTTCTCAACAAAGAACTCCGCCTGGAATTTCGCAGCGGTCTTCACCAACGTTGCCGCAGGGCGAGTGTGCAAGCCGGCTCTGTTCTTGATTGTCACCTCGCGCTCGATCATCGCATCAGAAGTTCCGTTGCACAAGCATCTCGGAGAACCACTGCAGCATATCGCGTGCGATGGTGGGACGCAACGCATGCAGTGCGCGGATGCCGGCAGCAGTCTCGCGTCTGATCTGATTGCGCGCTGCCTCGATTGCGCCGCATCGCTGGTAGATATCGGTGATTGTCGCAATCAGGCGCTTGCGAGCCG
>CAYHRX010000122.1:0-8493 GCA_964359075.1 uncultured Chitinophagales bacterium | reverse complement strand
TTCGGGAGTGATGGACGGATGATACTTGGACCCGGAGAGTTCGACACGTCAATCCCCACACCCGAGCAGACGTTGCACTTCACGCTCGGTGAGCGACCTGCCCGCCACGCTCAGGTCTTGGAGTACTTCCGCACCCTGGCAGCATCATCGTCATATATGAAGCTGTTCGACATGGGAAAGACCTACGAGGAACGTCCTCTCATCTATGCTGTGATTTCCGATGACGCCAATATCTCGAGACTCGAGGAGATCAAGAACAACCTCCGCGCTCTGGCAGATCCACGCACGCTGTCACGCAACCGCCTCGAAGCTGTCGTGAACACAACACCCGGTGTGGTCTGGCTTGCCTACTCAATTCATGGCGACGAGACCTCGGGCGTCGACGCGGCGCTTGCTGTTGCGTATCGCCTGGTCGCTGGCACGGATTCGCTTTCACGTCGTCTTCGCAAGGAGCTGGTTATCATTATCGACCCGGTGGAGAACCCCGATGGCCGCGAGCGGTTTCTCGCACAGATGGAGGCCTTTGCCACCGCTGTGCCATTTGCGGATGGTCAGAGTCTGCAGAAGGGTGGCTTCTGGCCGTGGGGCCGTGGCAACCACTATATGTTCGACATGAACCGCGACTGGTTCTCGCAGGAGCTGCCTGAGAGCAAAGCGCGCATAAAGGCAATTGTTGATTGGCATCCCCAAGTCCTCGTCGATGCACATGAGATGGGACAGTGGGATACCTACTTGTTCTCTCCTCCGCGCCATCCGTTCAACCCCTACCTGACCGATCGTGTGAAGCACTGGTGGAATGTGTTTGCGGCGGATCAGGCCGGAGCGTTCGATCGTCGCGGCTGGGCCTATTACACACGTGAGTGGAACGAAGAGTTGTTTCCCGGATACGGATCATCATGGCCGTTGTTTGTTGGCGCTGTAGGAATTCTGTACGAGCAAGCGGGTGTGTCCGGATCCCGCGTCTCCAGACATGATGGAACCGTGCTGACCTATTCCGAAGCCGTTGAACACCAGTACATCAGCTCCATTGCAAATCTCACGACAGCGGCGAACAACAGGAAGCAACTGTTGCATGATTATTATGCTCACCGGGAGCGTGCCGTCTCTGAGTTTGGCGGTGGGAAGGTAAAGGCATACATTGTTGCTCCGGACAACAACCCCGACCGGCTTACGCATCTTGCGCAGACCCTCACCAGGCAAGGCATTGAAGTATCGGTTGCGAAGGAGAAATTCTCTGCCTCAGTCAAGAGCTACTACGATAGTCGCGCGGCCAGCAGGACGTTTCCTGCCGGGACATTCATTGTCCCCACCAATCAGCCGCAGGGTTTTCTGGTGCAGGCCATCCTGGCGTTTGAAATGCAGCTCTCGGATAGTTTTCTCACCTTTGAGCGTCGTGAGTTGTTGAAGCGGCGGGACTCGAAGCTTTATGAAGTGACCTCCTGGTCATTGCTGCAGGCGTATGGTCTGGATGCATACGCAAGTGAATCGGGTGTCTCGGCGCAGTCCGAGCGATGGAAGGAAACACCACGCGATGGTCAGGTGGATGGATTGCGGCCCCAGCAGGGGTTCATGTTTGACGCAAGCAGTGATGGCGCACTGCGCGCTATGGCGATGATGTATGCCCGCGGGCTGACCATGTACGCGGCAAAGAAGGATCTCGACGTGGACGGAAAAACCTTCCCCCGGGGTTCCATCTTTCTTCCTGTCCGCGCTAATCCGCCGGATTTCGCTCAAGTCCTTGACTCTGTCGCGCGCGCGACTAGCATTCACGTCGTGGGAATCAACAGCGGAGCCGGGGGAAGGGGACCCGATCTTGGTGGACGTGAGCTCGGTGTGTTGAGGAAACCGAAGGTGGCGCTTGTTGCCGGAGGGGCCACAAGCTTCACGAGCGTTGGCTGGATATGGCACCTCCTTGATCAGAAAGTCGGTCTTCCTCTCGCGCTTCTTGACATCGCTCAGCTTGGCGAGATTGACCTGGCTGTCTACAACGTGCTTGTGCTTCCGGATGGCAGCTCTTTTGCGGGGGTCTTGGGGCGGTCGACGATCGAGAAGATCCGCCGCTGGATACAATCGGGAGGCACGTTGATCGCAATGAACTCCGCCGCGATGTTCTGTGCCGACTCGACCGTCGCGCTCTCATCGGTGCGACCGCGTAGGCAGGTCCTGGCAAAGCTCGGCGAATATGAGCAGTCCGCCCTGGAGGAGATCGCAAGCGACTCTCCCGACATCTCCAAGCTGTACATCTGGTCATATCCCGAAAAGGCGGACACTGCTTTGCGAAAGGATGCGAAGCCATCTCCAAAACCAGAGGATCTTGAGCGCGCCGATGAGCTTGCTCGTGTGTTTTCACCTTCCGGTGCGATCCTTCGTGTGCAGCTTGACAAAGACGAGTGGCTGACGTTCGGGTTGGGAGACCGGGTTCCGGCGATGATGACATCGCCAACAGCACTTGTTGCGAAATACCCACCTGTCCGGACAGTTGGGCGGTTTGCTTCCGCGTCGGCGTTGCGTGTCTCAGGTCTACTCTGGCCCGAAGCACGTCTCCGGCTTGCCAACACTCCGTATTGTACACAGGAACGGGCGGGCATGGGGCAGGTTATTCTCTTTGCAGGACAGCCGAACTTCCGTGCATTCTTCCGCGGCACCGAGCGGCTCCTTTCCAATGCCATTCTCTTCGGGCCGGGCCTTGGCACGTCATGGACTCCTGATTGGTGACCATGGAGCACGCCTCACAATGAAGTCAACACTTACGCCAGAAGAAGTCATGCGCGAAGTGACCACGGATATCATCCGTCGCGCAATCAGGATGGCAAGGAAGAGGAGGCGCAAGGTGTTCATCAGCAAGACAGCCAAGGGCAGGGCCATCGATGTGGAGACTTTGAACCCGGCGACTCCTGATGGCACAAGGAACCTCGAAACCTTCCTCACTCCTACCGGACGCCATTACACGTTCTCCGGACTCGGTGCATCGGAAGAATCCAACGCCATCAACTGGCGGACGATCAATCTTCCGCTCCGGCGTCGGATCTTTGTGATGATCCTTGTTGCGATCACCTTTGTTATGAAGGGAACGCCGCTCAAGAACAAAGTCTACAGGCTGATGGGTGTGCATGTTGGAAAGAATGTCGAGATCATGCAGCTTGCCTGGCTCGATCATTTTCGTCCGGAGTTGACCTTCATCGGGGACAACACGCTGATCGGTGCGTACACGCGCGTCACCACGCATGCGTACGAAGGGAGCGGCAGGTTCCGCTACGGACTGGTTGAGATTGGCGCGAACTGTACCATCGGTGCCGGCACGGGCATTGGTCCCATGCTGATCGAAGACAACGTGCGCACGCTTCCCGGCACGACGCTCTCGCCGTACCTCGCCAGGATACGCGCCGGTTCTGTGGTGGGCTATTGCCCACCGCCGGTGAAGCTGCCGGATACTTCTGGAGAGCAGAAAGGCTTGAACGCCGGCCGAAAGCTTGTCATTGTCTCTTCGGGTGATTAGATTACGTGGGAGCTACAGACTTTCTTACACATCAAGGGGACTTGAATGCAGATATACGTAGGACATCTTCCGCTGAGCTATGCTGACGACGACCTCCGCGCGTTGTTTGCACCGCACGGCACTGTGCGAAGAGCGACGATCGGACGCAGCAAGAAGACGGGCGAGTCAGAGGGGTACGGCTTTGTCGAAATGCCCGTGAAGTCCGAAGCCCGTGCGGCCATTGAGGCGCTGCGAGGGAAAAAGCTGACCGAGAAACCCCTGCTTGTCCGGGCACTCAAACCCGGCGACGACTTCCTGCAGCATGCGATGACGACACACGGCGGCACGCAACCGGGCGTCAAGACCACGAAACCGTTTCAAGGAAACGTCGGTGCCCGTGGTGCCGGCGCCATCCGTCGCGGTGGACAGAGAGGGACGTAGTTTTCCCTGAAGGCCAGAGTTCCACGCCCCCCTGACCATTGAAGAGTTCAGGGAGCTTCTCCAGGTGTTCTTGGCCCCGACTATGTCGGGGGCGGTTCGATCTTCTATTTGATGAGAGTTTTTCATCACCCTGATAGAACAATCCACACCCTACGCTCCTCTGTGTCTCCGCGCCTGCCTGCCGGCAGTATAGTTCTTCTCTTAACCTGGTTGCGATTGTACCTGCGTTTCGGTAACTTCTTGCGAGGGAATGAGGCGTCTGAATCCCGATGCTATCTGAGAACCTCTTGATGACTGCACGTTTCTGTCACGTCTGCTTCTTATGGTCTAAACAAATCTTTCCGCAGCGTTTTCTGAAAACTGAGCACCAATGAGACCAGTCCGAACAATTTCACTATTCAGCGGGTGTGGTGGTTCCGATCTTGCGCTGAAAAGGTTGGGATATGATATTGTATGGGCCAACGATGTCTCGAAAGTAGCATGTGAGACTTACAGGGACAACATTGGTCCTGTTATTGAGTGTGGCGACATCGCAGACTTCAGTGAATTACCCGATGCCGAGTTTCTTGTTGGTTGCTATCCTTGCCAAGGATTCACACAAGGAGGGCGGCGAGATTCTGATGACTCCATCAACTATCTGTATCAGCAGTTTGACCGTGTTCTGCGCATTCTCACTCCAAAAGCATTCGTGGTTGAGAACGTTAATGGAATGGCCTTTGGCGAGAACAGAGAACTGCTAAGCAACCAGCTTCGCCGGTATCGGTTGGCAGGCTACCGTGTGAATTGGCAGGTCCTTAATGCGCAGGACCACGGGGTCGCACAGACCCGGAGGCGCGTGTTTATCGTTGGAATTCGATCAAACTTGGATTTCAACTACGAGTTTCCCGGCCCACAGTTTGGTGATAACACACGCCGCAAGCTGGTCACGCAGCGTGACATGTTGGATGGAATGCCCGAGTGGCCTGTAGGTGATTTTAATGACGAGCCATTCCACTGGTACTATCTTTCTAGGAGGCGCCGCCACGATTGGGACGAAACGAGCCCATGCATCGTCGGCCACTGGCGGCATGTGCCTCTTCACCCAATGAGCCCACCGCTGAAACGCGTTCACACTGACAAGTGGGTTTTCGCTCATAAGGGACCAGCCCGCAGACTCGCTTATCGCGAGTGCGCAGTTCTTCAAGGATTCCCGCGCGAGTTTATATGGAAAAGGGGAACCGTTCGGGATAGGTTTCAGATGATTGGAAATGCGGTACCGCCACCGCTGTTTGAAGCTGTTGTCAAGAATTTGAAGAACCTGTGGTAAACAAAAATGGCAGCAGCCATACTTGAGGAACTATTATGAGCAAGAAGAACGCGACAAAACGCACAAAGAGGACGCCTCGGATTGACTTAGCAGCTTACAAGCGCGATCCAAAAGAAAAACAAATTCAAGAAAAGCTAGTCAGCGATCTCCACCTTGATCCCAAAAACCCTCGCTTAGCAGAGATCATACATACTGGAACACAGGCATCTATTCAAAAGGTGATGGAGAAGGAATTCGATCTCCAGCCGATAAGAGATTCACTCTACCGTAATGCTTTCTTTTATGAGGAACCGCTGGTCGCAGTGTACGAACCTTTGCCAGAATTTGGTGCTACGCCTGTATTGGTGGTTGTCGAAGGTAATCGTCGCCTCGCCGCTTTGAAATCGATTTTGGAGAATCATGCAGAATATCCAAACGAATCAGCTAGGAAACGGTTGCAGAATATTCCAGTAGTGGTTCGCACTAATCGCGAGGAGACGCTTCCATTTGTAGGGTTCCGTCACGTCACGGGGATTAAGGAGTGGGACGCCCCCGCAAAAGCACAGTACGCACATCGCTTGGTTACAGCCGGATACACTGTTGACAGGATAGCTCAGCTCATTGGCGACAAAACCCGACAGGTCGACCGAT
This sequence comes from uncultured Chitinophagales bacterium, assembly GCA_964359075.1. GTDB lineage: Bacteria > Bacteroidota > Ignavibacteria > UBA10030 > UBA6906 > UBA11986. The sequence goes on along the minus strand of CAYHRX010000122.1, from coordinate 2,641 downwards.
GGATTAGGACTCAGTCACTGGTTTTGCGCGCGAATAAGTTAGGTATCACTCAGGAGGACGCGGCGAAGGTATTTCATTTTTCCTACCTGTTGACGGCGACTGATGCCCCGGCAACACAGAAATGGCTCAAACTTCATCAAGATCCCGCGAAAAGTCTTGTAAAAGGAGTTGACGACGATAAGCTCAAGAAACTTTGGGCTTGGCTTTACGGAAGCAAGCAGCGCGAAGTCTCTCCAGTTGTCCCAGAATCCCGCCAGATTCATAAACTGAACAGGGTACTCGCAGTCCCTGAAGCTATTAAGGAACTGGAGAAAACTGGGAATTTGGATCGGGCTTTAGCATACACTCAATCACGTGAAGAATATGTAGCAAACGTTTTGGCTGAGGTACGCACCATGTTGCAGGACATGCACACAACTGTTTACTTAGACGGCCCTCTGGTCGATTCAAAGAAAAGTCATGAACTTGTAGCCTCCGCAAAAGAAGAACTGCAGAAGATCAAAAAGGTTTTGGACTCCATTCAGAAGGATCTGACTCTTTGACCTCATGAGGAGTACTGAGTCTGCAACGCTATGTGATGCCATTGAGATTGGGATTCTCCAACTCAAGAAGGGCCTATCCGTTGAGGACATTGTTGCGCAAGCCATGCTCGGGATCGAAAAAGACGAAGCAAGTAAGCTTGTGCGAGAGGCGCTCGGCGTAGCGATATTGCGCGGGCAATGTTGCCCCCAAGGATATCCATTCGAAGCATCGCTTAATTTCATTAGCCCAAAACAGACTGGGAGTTTTGATCCCTACCTTTTTTTGTTGTTCGGATATGCACTTAGGCGAAGCAGCGTGCCGAATGCTGACAGGCTTGCACGGCGATTCGATCGGTATTTTGAAGACTTGGTTTGTTGGTCGCTAAGGCGACGTGGATTCACGGCATGCGTCCTCAGTGAACCGCGTGAGGAGAGGGGGCTTCCAAAATCCCTGAAGCCAGCACTAGCCCATATCGCAGACCTATTCGGTGAACCAACTTCGATTCATCAAGATAGAGTCAAACCTGAGGACAACGATCTAGATGTGGATGTAATAGCATCACCTATCGTTATTGATCGGACTCGTTGCGGTCGCTTGTCTGTTTTCTTACAATGCACAACAAGTCCCGTTGAACGGCTCAAAGTCAAGATGACCGAAGGGTTCAACTTGTTCTCTAGCGTTTGGGACAACGGATTCTTTGAGGAGACGAGCATTCGCGGTGGAGCAACACCGGAAGATTTGCTTACGATGGATGGCATAGATTGGGCTCGACTCAGCCAAACAGGTTGGGTGCTAGATCGAATGCGGCTTGTGGAGTTGTTTCAGCTTGAAATCATACGAGGACTTGAAGAACCTCAACTCGTTTTGGCGCTATGCAAAGATCTAGAAGCTGCATTGCCTGACTTTGATTGGCGCAATGGATGGCGCAAGACCGAAATGAAGGGGCGCAGCTAGAGAAATTCTGTCCCTTCTTAAGGCATCGTATGCCGAAAGATTGTTGAGGCTAACACAAGGGGCTGGGTTGCTCACGATCTCTAGCCAGGCCATGGCAGATTTTCTCAGCAAGGCGAAACGATCGGAAGTAATGTCGCGCATTCGCGGCAACGACACTCAACCTGAGTTGCGAGTGCGTAGATACCTCCACGCCGCTGGATGCCGCTACCGTCTGCATGTTTCATCGCTTCCTGGAAAACCCGACTTAGTTTTTGTGCGAAGGCGCGTATGCGTATTCGTTCATGGCTGCTTCTGGCACGGCTGCCCAAAATGCGCTGATGGTCGGCGCAAACCGCTATCGAACCGAGCTTATTGGCTTCCCAAGATCCGTGGAAATAAGCAGCGCGATCGGCGGCACATGCGTTCTCTAAAAAAAGCCGGCTGGAAAGTCCTCGTTATCTGGGAGTGTGAGATTGACAACGCTGCTAATCTCAAGCGGCTTCTAAGAATGATAATGAGGAGTTAAACTCAACTCCCACCTCCCTGCTATTTCGTATCCAGTATAACCGGCAGCCCATCCTTGCCTGAACCCACGATAATCACCTTGGTGTTCTGAGAGTTTGCCAACTTCTCCGTTGCTTCAATCCCGTTCCATCGCAACGGTTGTTCACTGATTGTCTACCTCCTGTCGCTCTTTTGCAAGGATGAGCTCCCCGCTGGTTTTCCTGCTCAGTCCTTTGTTCGCGTTGACATCCTTGATAGGAAGTTGCTATATTAGGTTTACACAAAACCGGAGGCGCCGTGAAAAAGAAGTACGTCTCGGAAGTGGTTGGTCTTCCCGGCTGCCACACCCAGGCGCGCACCGTCGATCAGTTGCTTGAGCGAACCAGGGAGGCAATTCAAGCCTACCTCAAACAATGAATGGACAGAACGGAGAATCAATGGCTCAACTACAACAAACGATCAAAGCTGTGGTGACACGTGGGGAGCAGTACTATGTTGCTGAGTGTGTGGAGATCAGTGTCGTCACTCAAGGGAAGACGCTCGATGAGGTTGTCGAGAATCTGCGAGAGGCTGTTGCACTTCATCTGGAAGGGGAGGATCTCGCGCAGTTTAACCTGGCGCCAAACCCTGCCCTTGTTGTGACTATGGAGGTTGCACCGGCCCATGCCGCATAAGCGAGCAT